>DATCXH010001153.1:0-8539 GCA_036565925.1 Vicinamibacterales bacterium | reverse complement strand
GAGATCGAGAGTCTCGATCGACAGATCAAGTTCAAGGAAAACGAAGAGAACAATCTGCGCAAACGCGTCTCCGATTATCAGGGCCGCATCGAGGCCGTCCCGAGCACCGAATCGGAATGGATGCAGCTCACTCGCGATTACGACACGCTGCAGACCGCGTACAAGGGACTCCTGGCGAAGAGCGAGGAATCGAAGGTCGCGGCTGATCTCGAGCGGCGACAGATTGGCGAGCAGTTCCGCGTGCTGGATGCCGCCCGCGTGCCGAACCGCCCCGTCAGCCCGAACCGCTTGCTCGTGAATGGCATCGGTCTCGGCATTGGCGTTGCGCTCGGCGTGTTGTTAGTGGCGCTGACCATGTTGCGCGACACCACGTTCCGCTCGGAAACCGATATCGCTCAAACGCTCGCGCTCCCCGTTCTCGCCATGGTTCCGTATGTCGAGAGCGACGAGGACAGGCGCCGGGCCCAGCAGCGCAAGCGGATGAAGATGATGACGATCGGCGCGGCAACGACAGCCGCGGTGTACGTGTTCTGGACGATGGAACTGTGGAAACACGTCGTCTGAGGAGCTAAAGGACCTCATGAGTCGAATCGACGAGGCATTGCGACGGACGGACGGCGAGCATCTCGGCAGGGCAGCCCGCCAGGGCGAGGTGTTCAAATCGGCATGGACGCTGACCGAGCCTGATCACGCGAACGAACCGGAGCAAATCACCCCGCGCAGTACGCTGCTCGCTGCGGCGCCCGCGACGGCACCGGCCGCCACACCAGCTCCAACACCGACTCCCACACCAGTGGCGAGCCCCCGATCGTTGCTGGCCGAGGAGCCTTCGACACGGGAGATGAAGGAGCTCAAGGCGGCGTGGACCGACCGGTTGACGGTCTCGGCTCAGGCCAATCCCGTGCTGGTGGAACAGTTCCGACGTTTAGCCGCGTCGCTGCATCACGCACAAACCAACAATGGACGCCTCAAGGTCGTGATGGTCACCAGCGCACAACCCGGGGACGGCAAGACCCTGACGGCCGTCAACCTTGCACTGACATTGAGCGAATCGTATCGACGGCGAGTTCTGCTCATCGACAGCGACCTGCGGCGTCCGTCGATTACGAACATCTCGCACGCCTCACCGCAAGTCGGGCTGAGCGACGGTCTGAAGTCGGCATCCGAGCGCAAGCTGTCGGTGCTGCAACTGACGGAGATGCTCACATTCCTGCCCGGCGGCCGTCCTGACCCGGATCCGATGGGCGGGCTGACGTCGACGCGCATGCAGCACATCATCGAAGAGGCCTCATCGAGATTCGACTGGGTCATCCTCGATGCGCCTCCGGTCGGACCGGTTGCCGACGCGAACCTCCTGGCGGCGATGGCCGACACCGTCGTGTTCGTGGTACGTGCTGCCGCGTCGCGATATGCGGACGTCGAGAAAGCGATCGACTTACTTGGCCGCGATCGCATTTTCGGCGTGGTCCTCAACGCGCTCGAGCCTAACTCACACGAGGTCCAGTACTACGCGGAGTATCACGGAGTGAGGAAGTCTCGATGATCTTCCGCACGACTCGCGCAGGTCACCGCGCGGGATGCATGATCGCGCTCGCCCTGGCCCTGGCGCCGTCGACGTCATCGGCGCAGCAGGCGATCCCGGGGCAACTGCCAACCGATCTGCCACAACGTCCAACCGGCGCCGTGTTTGGCGGCTATCGCCAGCCGCAGCGAGACCTCCTTGCGCTCACGACCGAGACCTACGGGGGCTACGATCAAGAACTGCAGGGCCCACCTGGCGGGTCGGGGTTTGGTGCGGTGAGGACCGGGGCCTTCGCGGGCCTGGACGCCGCGCTGAACTACTCGCCGACGCAGAGCACGAGCTTCGATTTCAACGCGCGTGGGTTCACCAGCCTGCGCCTGTACACGCAGCCGACCGAGTTCATTCCGGCAAACAGTAACGGCGACGTCTCCGCATCGTACCGGCTGTCGCGCCGCGCCACCCTGCAAGGACGTGGCGGTTTCATGTACACGCCGTATTTCGATTTTCCGGTCGTCGAAGAACTCCCGCTGCCGGGCGTGATCACTCCGGTCCCGATCCGGGTTCGCGATCGGTCCGTCTCGCCACGCCGCGTCGGCACGTACGACGGTGGCGCCGACCTCTCGTATGGCGTGACCAATAACGTTGCCGTGGGCACGAGTTACGGCGTTCGTCGAACGGATGTCATCCAGGAATTGAGCGACGAACCGCTCGGGGCGCAGCGCGCAGCCGTTGACACCACGCTCGCCGGGCGCGTGGATATTCGTTTCAACCGCCGCACGAACTCACGAGTCGCGTATCTGCATCGAGAGGGCCAGTACGACGCGGGCCTGACCTTGCGTCCGGTGCGCGTCAACGATCTGCAGTTCTCCGTCGATCGCGACTGGGCCCGCACACCAACGCGCCGCACGGCGATGTCGTTCATGATCGGGCCATCGCGCGTCGAACAGGATGGCAGAGAAACGACTCGCGCGTCTGCAGGTGTCGCACTGACCCACACCTTTGCCCGCAGTTGGGATTTCCGCGCGTCATATCGGCGCGGCCTGACGTTCCTCGATACGGCTCCAGCTCCGATCCCGTCTAACAGCTACACAGTGAATCTGGACGGGCTCGTCACCCGCCGGCTGCAAATCTCAGTTGGTGTAGCGGCGATCCTTGGAGAAGTCGGCTTGGATGCCTCGAGCTCGGCGTACGACTCGTACGCAGGTTCGGCGCGTGTGCGTTATGCGCTCATGCCGCAGCTCGCGGTGTACGGCGAGTACGTCTATCAGTCGCTGGCGTATAGCGACCGGTCGGTCGAACTCGCACCGGGACAGGACCGCGCCGGCGTGCGCGCCGGGGTGGCGTGGTACGTGCCGTTGAAGCAGGAATCAACTCGGCCCGAGCGGCCGGGGGCGCGTCGCAGCACACAAAGACCCTGAGTTTCAGCACCGATGGCCACTGTTTTCATGCAGCGGGTCACGTGGCGATCATGGATTCTGATCGCCGCGGAGACCGGATTGATCGTTGCCGCGGTCTCGCTCGCCGCTTACGTTCGTCTGCAGGACGCGGCGCTGACCAGCGCCCATCTGTCGCGTGCGTTGGTGATCGCGTTCATCTGTCAGGTCTGTCTCTATTACGCGGAGCTCTACGACTTTCGCGTGCTCTCGGATCGACGTGAGCTGGTCGTCCGGCTGCTGCAATCGCTCGGTGCGACCTCTTTACTCCTCGCCGCCGTCTACTTCTGGTTCCCATCGCTCATCATCGGCCGCGGCGTGTTCATCCTCGCGACCGCAATGGTTCTCAGCGCCGCGGTCGGCTGGCGCGCCATGTTCGAATGGGTCAGTGGTCGCATCGGGCACCGCGAGCGACTGCTGCTCGTCGGCACGAGCGCGGCGACCGTCTCGCTGGCCAGTGAACTCAGGGCCAGAAAGGACCTCGGGATTGAGATTGTCGGGTTCGTCGATCACACGAAGCGACGGATTTCGACCGCCGATTTCGAGGTTCTCGGGACGCTGGACGACATTCCAGAGATCGTCAGGGCGCAGGCGGTCGACCGTGTCGTCGTCAGCCTCAGCGATGCGCGCGGCCGTCTCCCGATGGATCAGTTGCTACAAATGAAGCTCGATGGCGTCCGGTTCGATCATCTCGCCTCCGTGTACGAAGAGTGCACCGGCAAGATCGCCGTCGAGAATCTTCGACCGAGCTGGTTCATTTTTTCGTCGGGATTCCGTAAGAGCCGCAGCCTCGAAGCGGCCAAGCGCGCCATGGACATCGTGATGTCCCTTATCGGCATCGTGTTGACGGCGCCGATCATGCTGATGGTCGCTGCGCTGGTGAGAATCACCTCACCTGGCCCGGTGATCTACCAGCAGCAGCGCGTCGGCAAGAACGGCCGCGTGTTCACGCTCTATAAGTTCCGCTCGATGCGCAATGACGCCGAGAAACACACGGGCGCGGTCTGGGCCACGGCCGGGGATACCCGTGTGACGCCGATCGGCCGGTTCCTCCGCAAGGCGCGGCTCGACGAGCTTCCGCAGTTCTGGAACGTGCTGCGCGGCGATATGAGCTTCGTCGGACCGAGACCGGAACGTCCCGAGTTCGTGAACGAGCTGACGCGTCAGATCCCGTTCTACGGCGAGCGGCACACCGTGCGACCGGGGTTGACCGGATGGGCACAAGTCACCTTCCGTTACGGGGCGACCGTCGAGGACTCGATGGAAAAGCTGCAGTGCGATTTGTTCTACATCAAGAATCTGTCAATCGCACTCGATCTCTTCGTCATCCTCAAAACGATTCAGACCGTCGTCTTGCGACGCGGCACGTAGTGCCTTGAGCAGCACTCCTCAGGCTCACACGGATCGCACGTGGACATCGCGATAATCGGGACCGGTTACGTCGGCCTCGTGACCGGCGCGTGTCTCGCCGACTTCGGTCACACGGTCAGATGCGTCGATCGCGAGGCGGCGCGCGTCGACCTGCTCTCTCGCGGGATCGTGCCGTTCCACGAACCAGGTTTGACCGAGCTCGTGACGCGGCTTGGTGGACGACGTCTGCATTTCACGACCAGTGTCAGCGAAGCGGTCGCCGATGCGCGCGTGGTGTTTCTTGCCGTCGGCACACCGGAAGGCGTCAACGGCGAAGCCGACCTGTCGCAGGTGGCAGATGCGGTGCGCGCGATCGCTCCCCTCCTCACCGGCTACCGCGTGATCGTGACGAAGAGCACCGTTCCGGTTGGAACCGGCGCACTCGTCCGAGCATGGCTCGATGAAGCCGGCGTCACCGAAACGGATGTGGTGTCCAATCCGGAGTTCTTGCGAGAAGGCTCGGCAATCTCCGATTTCCTTCGGCCCGATCGTGTGGTGATTGGCACGAGCAGCGAACGCGCGGCCTCGGTGATGCGCGAGATCTACCGGCCGTTGTATCTGATCGAAACGCCGATGGTCTTCACCAATGTGGAGACCGCGGAGATGATCAAGTACGCGTCCAACGGATTCCTCGCGGTGAAGATTAGTTTCATCAACGAGATTGCGGCGTTGTGCGATTGCACCGGCGCCGACGTCCACGTCGTGGCCAAGGCCATGGGGTTGGACAAACGCATCGGCTCGAAATTCCTCCACCCCGGACCAGGGTACGGCGGATCCTGCTTCCGAAAGACACGCGTGCACTCGCCGCAATGGGCACACAGCACGGGGTTCCTCAGCAACTGATCGAGGCCGCTATTCGCGTGAACACACGTCAGAGCACGATCGTGCTTGGAAAGCTGGCCGAAGCGCTCGGAGGATTGACGGGACGGACGGTCGCGGTGCTCGGTCTCGCTTTCAAACCGAATACGAGCGACGTGCGAGAGGCACCGGCATTAGGGCTATGCCGGGATTTGCTGCAGGAAGGGGCGAACGTTCGCGCCTTCGATCCGATCGCGACTGAGGAGGCGGCGCGCGCACTGGGCGACGTAGCGGGGTCGATCGTGTTCGAGCCCGACGTCTACGCGGCGGCGGCGGGAGCAGATGCCGTGGTGGTTATGACCGAGTGGAATGAATTCCGCGGCCTCGATCTCGAGAAACTGCGGGGCGTCGTGCGCACGCCGATCATCCTTGACTGCCGGAACGTGCTCGAACCCGCACGCGCCGTTGCGACCGGATTCGTGTACAGGTCAATCGGCCGCGACGCGACGGTGAGGGCGTCTGCCGGCCCGGCCTCCACCCTTGCGGTCCATTGACTCACGCACGACAGCGGAAAACGATTACTGCTCTGACTGCTCGCTTACAGGTGCGTCGATGAGGGCATCCGCGGCCTGCTGATACCACATGCGCGCAGTTGGCTGATTAACTCTTTCTCGTGGCGTGACTTGAAACAGATCTGCACGGCGATGTCGCATACGGCACTCGGGTTGCAAGAGATAGGACAAACCTCCTTTCAATACGCGCGACGTCCGGCCGCGCTAAGGCGCAAACCGGAAGTAAGAAGTGCGCGGTTGTGAAGGGAACGTTGACACAAACGATAGGTAGGAAAGCGGGGTTTCGTGCAACGTCTTCAATTTGCCGTCGTCGCAATCGCCTTTGCCGTGGGAACACTCCTCGTCGAGGCCCAGACGCAGGTCACGGGTGTCTTTTTCACTGAGGGATGGGAGTCAGGCTCCAAGGCTGGCAGCTTCAATAGCAACGGGTTCGGCGATCTGGTCGGATCGTCTCAGTTCCTGGTGCAGAACGCCGTCCATGCTGGCGGCCAGTGGGCCCTGCAGCACCGTCTCACTGCTGGCATGAACGGCGATTCCGTCAACTACGCGACCCAGCACTTTGGCGACGCGCCGGCCACTCCGGTATGGCCGTCGGGTAGCGGCCAGCACTTTTACGACCTGTACGTCCAGTACAAGGTGTACTACTCACCCGGCTTCAGGTTCGATACGAACTACAAGCAATTCGAGATCGGCACGCAGGACAACTTCGATCAAACGGCTGTCTGCTGCAATCCGTGGGTGGCGAACTACACGACCATCTACGTC
The DNA here is from genome assembly GCA_036565925.1 of Vicinamibacterales bacterium. Taxonomy (GTDB): domain Bacteria; phylum Acidobacteriota; class Vicinamibacteria; order Vicinamibacterales; family UBA2999; genus Gp6-AA40. The sequence goes on along the minus strand of DATCXH010001153.1, from coordinate 2,039 downwards.
TCGTCGGGCGGCGCGCAACTGGTTGAAGGCAACAACAAAGGTACGTCCACGCCACAATGGATCGGGTATGCGCAGAACCAGGGCGGATATTCGAGCAGCAACCGCTTCACGCTCACGAGCGGACGCTGGTACACCATCGAGGTTCGTCGTCGTCTGAATGACGCGAACGTCTCGAATGGCATTCTTCAGATGTGGGTCGACGGCACGTTGATCATGGACTATCGGAACGTGCTGTTCCGAGTGCCGCGTAACGGCTCGTTCGGTGCCAACTTCACCTACGGCACCAACTGGGTGATGATCAGCGACTATGCGCTGCAGGGCGTCTCGCAGAACCAGAGCATCTACTACGACGACGTGAAGCTGAGTACGACGTACATCGGCACCGGCGGTACAGGTACCGCTCCGGCGGCACCAACCAATCTGCGAATCGTCAGCTAAGCGTAGACCGTTCTTCGCGCGTCACGCTCGACTGCTGAGGCCGAGATCGCCCGCAGATCATGCAGGACGTACATATGCTGAAGGTAAGGGTGCTCTGGAAACGGCCTGTCGTGCATGACACCGCGCCACGGCTCAATCAACAGCGTCCGCGAATGCTGTCGATTGAATTCGTGTATGGCGAGGAGTTCTCCAGCCTGACTGTGCGCGATGTAGGGCATGATGTCGTCGAAGTACAACGGCAGTCGAGTGAGGCGTGGAACCCGCGCGAGCCATTCTAGACATGGAACCGTCGATGACCACAGGTCGACGTCCACCGCTGCGAATCCGATCGGCGCTGCGGGACGAAAGCGATTCAACGTGGTCCGGACATCACCAATCACGAGCTCCGCGCGTGTGAGCTTCGCGCGCAGTGCGGCGACGTCCATCGGAAAATCGCCAGGCACCCAGTAGTCGGGATGGTCGCGGTGATCGCCTGACGTGTCAGGGAGACCGCCGCCCGCGTCGAAGCCGTAGACGTGAATCCGTACGCCTGTCTCGGCTTCAATCTGTGCGGCTTCGCGCTCGAGAATCAGCAAACCATGTCCCGCCGCGACGCCGAACTCAATCACTGAGATCGCGCCAACACCCTGCTCTCTCGCGTGCAGAGCAGCGGTGCCAACGCCGAGCAGATAGGCTGGGCGCTCAGACAGATCCCAACGCATGCGCGTCGGAAGCGCCCGAGAGCAGAGCTTCAGTAACTGCCGAGTGAAAAGACGAAAGGGAGGCTCAGAGGCGACTCGCCATAAAGCACGCACCTGCGGACGCGAGGCAAGGCGCGTTCCATTCGACGCTCGAGCGTGGGGCGGAAGGCCTTAGCGGCTTTCCTTCGGAATTGAGCAAAAAACGTTGTTTTGAGGGCTGGGCTTAGCGGGATGTCACTCCTTCCACAGTGTTTCGCAGATGCGAAACACTGGTGCTCAAATACCCATAGTACGTCTTGTGACGAGGTCAGCGTCCGGCTCTGCGCGCCTGGAGCCGTTCGACCATCTTCTCGATCGCATCGATCGTTTCGAAGTTATCGGGCGTTACGTCATCGTCGGGTACGCGAACGCCAGCTCGCTCTTCCAAAAAGCTCACGATCTGCATCAGACCCATCGAATCGATCAGGCCTTGTTCGATGAGCGGCGTGGTGTCGCTAATGTCGGTCTTGCGATCATCGCCGAGCAGGTTCTTCTCGATGAACTGGGCTAGCTCTCGTTTCAACATTACTAGACTCGCGCTCCTTGGGTGAGTGACGCCAGCAGCGCCTGGCGATCGGTCTTGCCCGTTGACGTCTTGGGTAATTCGCTTCGCACGTGGAAGGCCTCAGGCACCATGTACACCGGCAGCCGCGTCAAACAGAAGGCGTTCAACTCATCGGGTGAAAGGATATGACCGTCGGCCGGCGCGACGAACGCCTGCAGCCTCGCGCCGATCTCTTCGTCGGGGATCGGAACGACAGCAGCCTCCTTGACCTTCTCGTGTTGATGGAGTGCCTGTTCAATTTCGCCAAGCTCGATGCGATAGCCGCGAGACTTCACCATGTGATCTCTGCGGCCGACGAAGTAGTAGTTGCCGTCGTC
>DATCXH010001159.1:0-3027 GCA_036565925.1 Vicinamibacterales bacterium | reverse complement strand
CAGTCAACATCTCGTAGAGAACGCAGCCGAACGCCCATATGTCCGATCGTTTGTCGACGTTCCTGCCGCGCGCCTGTTCCGGACTCATGTAGGCGGCAGTTCCCATAATCACGCCGGTGGACGTGGCACCGATCGTCAGCGTTGGTGAGTGAGAGAGATTGACGGGCGATGCCCCAGACACATCGGGGTTCATCGCCTTGGCCAATCCGAAGTCGAGCACTTTCACACGATCGTCGTCAGTGATCTTGATGTTGGCCGGTTTCAGATCGCGATGCACGATGCCGCGCTCGTGAGCCGCGTCGAGCGCCTCGACGATCTGCGCGGCGAAAGCCAGGGCCTCGGCGAGCGGAATAGCGCTGCGCGGGCCTCCGCCGGAATCATCGCCCGGTGCGACCGTGGTGGTGATCCTGTCGTGCAGCGTCATGCCGGCGACGAGTTCCATCACCAGCGAATGGACACCATCGTGCTGCTCGAGGCCGTAGATCGTCGCGATGTTGGGATGGTTCAGAGCCGCCAGCGCACGGGCCTCGCGCTCGAAACGCGCCAGCCGCTGCTCGTCGGCCTGAAAAGGCGCAGGCAGGACCTTCAACGCGACGTCGCGACCGAGCTTCGAGTCGTGCGCGCGGTAGACCTCGCCCATTCCGCCAATGCCCAGGACGCTGGTGATCCGATACGGGCCGAGCCTCGTGCCGGCCGTGAGCGTCACGAGCGTTCCGTTACGCGCGCTACGTAGCGACCGTGGGCGCTGGAATGACGTTCGGATTCAGACGGAAGAAGTTGTCGGGGTCGTACGCCGCCTTGATGCGCTGCAGCCGCACCATGTTGCCGCCATAGCCTTGTGCGGCAAGTGCGCTCGCGGTTTCGTCGGCCTGTCCAATGAAGCTCGTATACGTGACGCCGTTCGAGAACGGCGAGATCTGCTTGAAGCTGTCGCGTACCCACGCGATGTTGGCAGCATTGTCGGACGGATTCTCCCAGTTGCCGTCGATCGACGACATCCACAATGCGGATCGCTCGGCATAAGCGGTCTCGGTAGGGCCGACTCGGTTGATGGCACCGCCCATCTGGAACGTCGCCACGAGTGTCAGCGGTGACGGCCGTTGATTGGCCCGCTCCGCGATGACCGTGATGGCCTCGTCCGACAGCGTCGGGAGGTGCTGTGCCTTCCAGTAGCTCTGGAGCTTCCCCATCGGGAAGAACCCGTCGAACGCTGTCTGCACGACGGTAAATGGCATCGGTTGTGAGATGTCGGCCAGCGGTGTGCCCAGCCCGCGAAGCGGCTGCATCACGCGCATGCCTTCGTCCACATCTCCAACGAACACGCCGCCGATGACCACACATGCCTGATTGTGGATCGGCGGAGGGAGATGTGGATCGGCTGGAAACGACATCGCCACGGCCACCGACGTGACTTCGTCCGGCGCCGTCGCGCAGTAGTCGCGCCAGCGCGGCAACACGCGTGCGGCATCGTCCACGGGATAAAACACACCGGCGAACGCCACAATCGGCCCGAGTGGATGGGCGCGGAACTCGAACGACGTCACGACACCAAAGTTGCCACCGCCGCCACGCAGGGCCCAGAAGAGATCCGGCTCAGAAGAGGGCGAGGCCGTGCGGACCGAGCCATCAGCACAGACGACCCGCGCCGACAGCAGGCTGTCGATCGTGAGCCCGTACTTGCGCCGCACCCACCCCTCTCCGCCACCGAGCGTGAGCCCGGCGACGCCGGTCTCCGACACGACGCCGCCCGGCACGACGAGGCCGTACGGCTGCGTCTCTCGATCGACATCAGCCCACAATGCGCCGCCCTGCACTCGTGCGATACGCGTGTCGGGATCGACGTCCACACCACGCATGCGAGTCAGATCGATGACGAGTCCGCCGTCGCAGCTTGAATGACCGGCAACCGAGTGACCGCCGCCGCGCACCGCGACCAGTAGCCCGTGTTGGCGGGCGAACTTCACGGCAGTAACGACGTCCGCGGTACCCGTGCACCGGGCGATCAGTGCGGGCCGTCGCTGATGCATCGCGTTGAAAATGGGTGTGTCTGAATAGCCCGGTTGGCCCGGCGAGACGAGGCCGTCGCGAAGCGAGGTACGCAGCGCATCGATCTCCGCATCGGCGACATCGACGTGTCCGCCAGCGAGTGTTTTGATTGCAGTTGACACGGTTCCGATCCTTCCCGCACGAAGCTTGTGCCCGCGGATTATAGGTCTCGGCCGGTCAGGGAATATTAGCGAATGATGAACTCGACTACTGGCTCTGGCCTCACTCCTTGACATACTAGGAGAGCGGGCGTAGGCTCCTAGGCGTCCTAGGAGAGCGGATGACCAAGACCACCGAGCTGCTGCAGGGCACGCTGGACCTGCTGATCCTGAAGGCCATCTCACTCGGACCGCTGCATGGATACGGCGTGTTGCTTCGCCTCCAACAGCTGTCGCGCGAAACACTGCAGATTCCACAGGGCTCCCTCTATCCCGCGCTCTATCGTCTCGAGCACCAGGGCCTGGTGAGCTTCGAGTGGGGCGAATCGGAGAACAAGCGGCAGGCGAAGTACTACTCGCTGACCGCAGCCGGCCGAAAGCGGCTTCGTGAAGAGACCGACTACTGGGAGCGTTTGTCCGGAGCCATCGGACTCGTCCTGAAAACCGTGCCCGGAGATCTGTGAGGCCCGATGTTCAAGCCGCTGGCCCTCCTCCACTCTTTCCTGCGCGCGTGGGTTGGACGCTCGCGCATGGAGCGCGACATGGATCGCGAGATGCGCTTTCACCTGGAGGCGCGTGCGGCGGACCTCGAGTCGCAAGGAATGTCGCCGGCCGAGGCCGAACGGCGGGCGCGGCGGGAATTCGGCGACGTCATCCGCTGGAAGGAAGCCGGCCGCGAGGCGCGCGGGCTGAGACTGGTTGACGATCTCGCTGGCGATCTGCGGTTCACGGCCCGCACGCTGCAGCGCTCGCCCGGATTCACGATGGCCGCCGTCTTGTCGCTTGCGCTGGGTATCGGCTCGAGCACGGCGATCTTCGGATT
>DATCXH010000800.1:0-4924 GCA_036565925.1 Vicinamibacterales bacterium | reverse complement strand
GCTGGTGTACGGAAGGGGCACGCCACCGTATCTTTTTGGCGAGCTGCCATTGCCGGCAGCGCTGTACGGCGTCTTTGTCTTCCCGTTCATTTGGGGGCTGACCGAGCAGATGACGTATAACGGCTATCTGGCGCCCCGGTTCCGCGTGCTATGCCGCAGCACGATCCTGTCGGTCGCGCTCGTGTCGATCGTCTGGTCGTTCCAGCACGCAGTGATGCCGCTGACCTTCGATCCGAAGTTCATGGTCGTCCGCGCGCTCTCGCCACTGCCCTTCTCCGTGTTCCAGACGCTCTTGTATTTGCGGTTCCGGCGATTGATCCCGTTCGCGATCGCGCACACGCTCATGGATGGCGCGAGCGTCGCGATAGGCGTGCTCCTTCCGCACTTGCAAGCATGACGCGCCTCGCACATCCGACGAAGTTCATGGGAGCAACATCATGGTTGCGTTCTGGCGATTCGTCACAATCGTACTTTCTGCGCTCGCGCTGACGATGACTTCCGCGCACGTGCTGGAGTTGCCGCAGAAGATGAGATACACCGCCGAAATGTATACCGCAGTCAACACGACGCTCTATCGGTATTTTGCGATCATCGGCGGTCCATATCAGATCGGCGCGATCGTGTCGGCTATCGTGCTCACCGTTCTCGTGCGCCGGCAGTCTGTCATTTTCCGCTGGACACTCGTTGGTACGGTTCTGTTGATCGCCGCGTTCGTCAGTTGGCTCATCCTGGTGCTGCCGGTTAACCGGGAAGTTGCCGCTGCTCTCCAGGCGTCACCACAAACGGTCCCCATGCTCTGGCTGCGTTTGCGCGACCGATGGGAGTACGGTCATGCAACGGGCTTTGTACTGCACCTCGCTGGTTTCTGTGTGCTCGTCATGTCGGTCGTGCGCGATGTGCGTCCGCCGGCGGGTGACTACGCCTCGAATCACCTCCAAGATTGACGCCCTCCACCTTGCGCAACCTGCACTAAGGCGACCTGAGAATCCCGCCATTCCATCGGATTGAACGGCAGCAATTCGAATCGCGGCTCGCGCTGCAACGAGGCGAGGCTGCCGCGAGGTGGCCTCAGGCTGACCTGTAACTGACGCGCCAACGGCACAGAGATGACCTTCGACAACTGCGCAAGCTCGGAACCTTCTAAATCGCCGACGAGCAGAATCGAGTGATGCGCGCCGTCGACCGACATCACTGAGAGTCCGTCGATCGGCCGGCCAATGACGTGCGGAATCGCGTCTTGCGCAATGTTGCCTTCATCGTTTGCTGCCATCAGCAGCGAGACGACGCGCCCACGGTACTCCATGATGACGTGTCCAAACCGACGTGCGCCGTAGGCGCACGAGTGCCGTTCGGTGACCCGCGCCTGACCGTCCGGCGTGACAATTTCGTCTGGCGGCGCGGTGAGCAGCACACGATACGCGCTGTCGAACTGTTCCGCAGCTTGCTCGAGCGGAACGGGCATCCTCACCAGACGAAACTTCAACGCGCAGTTCTGGTGGTCGCCGATCGCATCCTGCGCCAATGCCTCCGCCCGCACTGACACTTGCTTCATATAGACCAGTCCAGCCACACCGACCGCAAGGACGACACCCGCAGCGAGCGCGAGCCATCGCCGAGTACGAGACCAGGCATGGCCGCTATGGACTGACACATCGCGCAATTGCTCGCGCAGTAGATTCCGGAACTCCGCTGAGGGCTGCAGGTCCGGCGCACGGTCGAACGCGGCGCGCAGAGCCCCCCGGAGTCGCCGCCGGGCCTCGATCTCCGTGCGGCACGACGGACAGGTGTCGAGGTGCCGCAGGATCTCGTGATTCGTCTCAGTGAGCAACTCCTCGCACAAAAAAGAATCGGCGACTTCGCGTATGTCACGACAATTCATGACGCCTCGATTCTGCCGTCCAGAGCGTCTCTATTGCTCCACGCTCCGATCTGTTTGGCGCTTGCCGCCGAGAGCTCCGCGCGCAGCTGTGCGCGGCCTCGATGGAGCCGCGACATCACCGTGCCAACAGGAATCGCCAATGCTTCGGCGGCCTCCTTGTACGAGAGGTCTTCCACGTCACAGAGCAGGATGACTTCCTGGAACGTCGTCGGCAGTCGGCGTAGTGTTCCAAGGACGAGTTCGTCGGTGAGCTCCTGCGGGATGGGCGGAACAAATGGCACGGTCTGCGCGATCCGATCGTCTGGATCGTCGACGACGATTGATCGTCCTGCCGCTCGTCTACGGTTGCTCACAATCCGTTGCAGGATTGTTGTCAGCCATGCGCGACAGTTGGTTCCGGGCTGGAAGCGATGGAACGATTTCAGCGCCTGAATCATCGTGTCCTGAACGACGTCCTCGGCGTCGGTGCGGTTTCGCACGAACCACATCGCAAGGCGAAAAAGGCGGTCGGCGTGTGGCAACACCTCTCCTTCGAATGCAGCCCACGCATCGGAGTCGTCGCGCGAAGCGGCCCGTTTCAACATCGATTTCACAAGACTGGGCAGCACTGAGGAAGTGGGCTCGCGTGAGCCCGCACCTCACAAGGACCAAATCACCGGACGGCCGTCGATTATTCCCGGACGGACCCTACATACAGGACCTGTCCCGCTTGGACGCTCCTGCCCGGGACGTCGGTTCATAAGGATGGGTGCGGAATATTTGCGCGATGGTTCGACATATCCGTTCAGGAGGTCATCATGCGATTGACAGGCCGTGCATCCGCATTGCGACACTGGGCAGCCCTTCCGTTGCGCCTTGTCGTGGGCTATGGCTTTGTGGCGCACGGCTACGCGAAGGTCGTGAACGGACCCGACCGATTCGCCGATTCGCTGCACGCACTTGGAGTCCCCGCATCTCACGCAATGGCGTGGCTGACCATCGTGTTCGAGCTTGTCGGCGGACTCGCTGTCCTCGTTGGCGCCTGGATACCCCTCGTCAGCCTGCCACTCGCGGCGATTCTTGTAGTCGCCGCGATTACCGTGCACCTTCCATACGGCTTCAGTTCGATCAAGCTTCGGGAGGTGACGGCAGCCGGCCCGCAATTCGGTCCACCAGGTTACGAAACCGACCTCTTGTACATCGCGGCACTCGCAACGCTTGTGCTTGGCGGGTCTGGTCCGTTCGCCTTCGATCGGTTACTGGACCGCGAAGGCAGTCACGCCGTGCCCAGAAAGGACGAACGAGCAGATGGTGATCTCAGTCGATCGACTGTTTGAAGCTCACTTGGTGGTGGCCGATCTCGATGCGTCGATCGCGTTCTATCGCGATCGTCTCGGATTCGAATTGGCCCACATCACATCGTCGCGCCAGGCCGCGTTCTTGTGGATCGGTTCGAGCGGTACCACGATGCTGGGACTTTGGGCGGGCGGCTCCGCTCCACAGAAAACGACGACGCACATCGCCTTCGCGGCCGCGCTCGATGAGGTGATCGCGTCGCCGAAGACGCTGCAGGAGTCAGGTATCACACCGCTTGACTTCGATGGACATCCGACCGATCAGCCGGTCGTGATCGCATGGATGCCGGCCGCATCGATCTACTTCCGCGATCCCGATGGGCACCTGCTCGAGTACATCGCGATGCTAGAAGAGCCGCCATCTCCAGACGCGGGCGTACTGACGTGGCATGAGTGGAGACGATCCAGACCTCCTGAGGTCAACAGCCAGGTCGCCCGAGTATTGGAATAACCGGCGCGGTCAGGGAGTTGATGTGGGTATGGGTGACGGCCGTGTCATTCGTGTGCTCGGGATCTCGGGAAGCCTCCGCCGCGCCTCTTCGAACACCGCGCTGGTTCGGGCGGCCGTTCGACTCGCACCCGCCGGCGTCGAGTTGTCAATCTATTCTGATCTGGCGAACGTTCCCCCGTTCAACCCTGATTTGGACACGGATGCAGTTCCGGCTGCGGTCTCCAGGTTTCGCGCAGCACTTCAACACAGCGACGCCGTTCTGATTTCGAGTCCGGAATACGCCCATGGCGTGTCCGGCGTGCTGAAGAACGCGCTCGATTGGATCGTCAGCAGTGGAGAACTCATTGACATGCCGATCGCGTTGATCAATGCATCGGCGCGCGCGACGCACGCTCACGCGTCGCTCTGCGAAACGCTTGCGACGATGTCTGGACACGTCGTGGCAGAGGCATCAATCACGATTCCACTCACTGACACCGCGTGGGACGCCGATGCCAACTTCAGTGACCCGCGCTTCTCGACGATGTTGCAGTCGGCGATCGACGCGCTCGCCCAGGCTACGCGCGAGCGTCCTGCCGTGTGATCGTCCTCAACGCAGCGGGAATATTTCGCTCCTGCGCGGTTATTCCTGACGTTTGAGGAGAACGTCATGTTGAGATTCAGAGTGCTGAGTGCGACGGCTTGCGTTGCAATCGCGGTCGCCACGACGGGAATTCACGCGGCCGGGCACGAGCGGACGCTCGTGGTGACGATGACCAACGACCAGGATTCCAATCAACTCAAGGTTTACGACGCAGAGAGCCATGTTCTGCTCCAGACGCTATCGACACACGGCAAGGGTGGCGCCGGGGGCAACGCGCGAGGAGTCAAGCAGTACAACGGCAGACTGGTGGCGGCCGTTAATAACGGATCGGGCAACGTCGCGCTGTTTCGTCGCGACGGCGACGCGCTGAAGTTCGACAAGGTCCTTCAGACCACCAGCGCGCCAGTCAGTGTGGATTTCGGCAACGATCATCTGTATGTCGCCGGCGCGACGACTGTCGATTCCTTCGTGCTTCACGAGAACGCCGTCGAATGGCTCGATGGGACAACGGATCTGGTGCTGGCCGGTGGTGGGGCTCCTCTCGCTGGGAGCACAGCTCAAGTTGGCATCGTTGACGACACGCAGCTGCTCGTGACATTGAAGACCGATCCCGATCCGGGGACGGTCGACGTCATCGCTCTTGATCGAGGCAGAATCGCCGGATCGGCTCCAACCGC
>DATCXH010000246.1:0-6348 GCA_036565925.1 Vicinamibacterales bacterium | reverse complement strand
CCAGCCGTTCGTTCACGAACGTGTAGTCGGCCGTCAACAACTCGAGGATGTTGTGATCCTCGCGGACGATCGTGTCGAACAGCAGTTCGACTTCGCGTCGCATCGCCTGACGCAGCGGATCGTCGAAGTCGGGATAGAGCAGCGGCAGCGGCGCGGTCGCGTCGAGTCCGCGCAGGTTCAACCACTGGCCGGCGAAGTTCACCGCCAGCGATTCCGCCTTCGGGTCCTTCAACATCCGGCGGACCTGCTGCTCGAGCACGGCCGGATTCTTCAGACGTCCCTGGGATGCGACCTTCAGCAGCTCCGCGTCAGGCGACGAGCTCCACAGGAAGAACGACAGGCGCGACGCCAGGTCGACGTCGTTGATGCGGTAGGCCTGAGTCGCGCGGACGCTGATCGGCTCCTCTTCGATGCGATAGATGAACTGCGGCGAGGCCAGCACCCGCGCAAGAACCATCTCGATGCCGAGTTCGAAATCCTTCTCCTTCCGGCCAAACCGGTAGAAGTCCATCAGCAGATCGATATCGGCTGCGACCGCAGGACGACGGAACGCGTAGGTCGCGAGGTTGCTGACGATCTTCCGTGCGCAGGCGGTTTCTTCGGCGGCCGTCTTCGGCGTGCAGACGAAGATCTTGCGGCGGCTCGGCGAATCCTTGGCCGGCGTCGAGTTGAACGGACCCTCGATGCGGATCGTGCCGACGTGCGGGAAGAAGGTGTAGCCGGGCGTTGGTCCGGTCTGCACCGTCGAGCGCATGAAATGTTTGTCGAGGTCCAGCAGCGGCGCGAAATTCGTCGCGAGGAACGTTGCACCGATCGTGTGTGTACCCGCCGTGGTCTTGAAACGCACGCGCATCGGGGTGCCGCCGCGACCGCCGAAGAACGCTTCCGGGCCGGACTGGCCGCCGCCGCCGATTGGTCCGCCCGGGCCAGTGGCGCGGCCGCGATTGCCGCAGTTGGTCGGCTGGTTGCGTCCGCCACCCTGCCAGTTGACGAGCGAGAGCTCTTCGCCGTCGAGCAGCATCGAGAGCTTTTCGCACGGGACCGATCCGAATCCGGTCGGCGACATGTTGTCACCGAAGATCGGCGTCACGGTGAGCGTGTACTCGCCGTCGGATGGAAACGTATGCGGCACCAGCATTCCGCCACGTGTGCCGAACGGCATACCTTCGACGTGATAGTCCTGCGACGTGTCTTCGCGCGTGCGATAAACGACGAGCGTCGGCTCTTCCGGGTATCCCAGCGCGAGACGGCTGATCTTTTGTGCTGCTGAGACGTACGCCTCAACCAGCGTCGATGACAGGCCGAGTGCGCCGGCGATGTTGTCGAATCCGGAGGTCGAATCGTCCGAGGGCAGATACTTACCCGGGTCGATCTGCAGGTCGAGCAGATCACGAATGACGTTCGCGTACTCGGTGCGGTTCAGGCGATGCAGCCCTGGCGGTGGTGTGAACGGGGTCGCGGTGCGATCGAGTGCGTTCTCGAACGAGGTGATGATCGCGTCGAAGCGATCGGCGTCAGGACGCTTCACGCCGAGCGGCGGCATCTGTCCCGCGCGCGTCTTGCGGACGACCAGCTCCCACTTCTCGCGATCCTTGTCCACGTTGCCGGGATCGAGCGCGTCCATCGTCAGACGACGAGAGGAATCGAGGCCGGCGGCCTTCATCTTCTCGCTGTGGCAGCCAACGCAGTATTGGGTCAGAAACGCGCGCTGATCCTCGACAGATATCGCCGGGGCGGCGGGAGTCGTCACGGCGGCGACTGGTTTCGGCTGCGCGGGACGAGTAGCGGTGGGCGCGGGTGTTGACTGCTTGGGGTTCGGCGATGCAGGGGCCGGTTGCGGACGAGCGGTCTGGGCGTAGAGGGCGCCCACGTACATCGCTGTCGCTAAACAGCCAACCACCAGAGATCTTCGTGTCATCATTTGCTCCGCGAACTCGAGCCGGAAGAGAACTGGACGCGCCCATCCGCGCAGGGCAAAAACCCAGCGGACTAAATAGGATACCGGAATTTCCGGGCGTCCGGCAAACCGCGGGAACACCTCCTCCCAGCAGGCGCTTGATCGGGAATACGCCCCGCCCGAGACCATCGTTTCCGGGGGAAATTACATGGTCGCTACAAATGCCCGAGTTTGATCTGAGCCCTAGTGGCGGATGAGCATTGTTGGCGGACGGAGGATCGCAAGTGCGAGTAGGGTTTGGCCCGTTTCCTCGAAGACGATCTCGTCCTGTTCTGGGAGTCGTGGTGCGCTCGCGTTGAGAGGTAACGGCGTATCGAAGTACTTCTGATACGCGGCGATCCAGTCGGTGGCGATGTCGCGCTGAGCGACATCGAGACGAAGTCTTCCGGAGCACACGAGCCGCGGCAATAGCTCTTCGAGCTGGTCTTTCACGTGCGCATTCCAGATGGGCTGCCGGTAGCGCTCGGGCCAGAGGTTCGCTAGTGCCGGCGCCCCACCGAGTTCCGGCGTGACCAAGAAGTCGAGCTCATACTCTTCCGGCGTCAGGTGTTCCATCCGGTAGCGTTGGAGCACGTCTTCACGCATGGACGCCGGCAGCCGATGCTGACGGGGTTCACCGCGACGGGCACATAACTCGACGGTCCCGAGCGGTAGCGTGACGCCGGGGGTCAGCGTTGGGTTGGGTAATGCTCCGGTTTGAGCCAATGCAAAGGTTTCGACCCGATTAATCAATCGCAATGGCGCGTCCATGGCAAGCAATCCAACAACAACCATAGCGAGCAAGCCCCACGCCGGTGTCACCACACGCATGCGGACGGGAACGTGTCGCAACGAATCGTCCAATGGCCCGCGCACCTCAGTCAGAGAGCCATGCAGGTTCTGCCGCTCGCGCGCGAGGTCGGCAGCGGCGACATTCCGTCGATAGGCGGTGGTGACGACTCCCATCACGCGCTCGATCTGCGCTCGGCGTGTGCGGCACTTCGCGCAGACATCGACGTGCGTCGTCGCTTGTGCGTGATGGAGTGGCGGCAGCTCACCATCGACGAGAGACAAGAGCTCTCGGTCGGTCAGGTGCGTATGGTGCGGCTGTCGCATCAGATCACCCCGATGTCCGCGCGCGTGAGCCGCAGCAGGGCGCGATTGAGTGACTTGGCCACCGAGCCAAGTGAGATCCCCAGCGCTTTGGCAATATCCCGATACGCCAGGCCCTCCGCCCGCAAATACAGGCAGCGTCGATCTCGGTCGGGGAGCGCGAGGAGCACCGCACGCAAACGCTGGCGCCGTTGTTCGTGCGCGACACGTTCTTCAGGATTAGCGCCGGGCTCGAACAACTGATCGAGGAAGTCGTCGTCGAGAGTGCTTTCCGCCCGACGGGCCGAATTGCGCCGTTGTTTCAACGCGAGATTGTGCGCGACGCGGAACAGCCAGCCAGTGATGTTCGTTCTGGGCCGCCCGCGACAGATGTGCTGAAACAGCGAAAGGAATACTTCCTGAACGATGTCGCGCGCCGTGTCCGCGCCGAGACCGAATGAGCGCACGTAGCGATGTAGTCCGGCCGCGTGCTCGTCAAAGAGCGCGAGGACTTCAGCATGCGGCGTGTCCAGGCCGGTTCGAGGCACACCCAGCGCGTCGCGCAGCGCGAGGTCGAGTAGAGCAAGCCTGGATGAAGCGGCGTCTGACACGGCGGCAGGATCCTATCTGCGTTTCAAGAAGGACGCTGACGAAAGATTGCGTGAACAAAACAGCGACACGCGGAATATCAATGGTAGGCCCTTTTCTCCATGCGACGCATTGCCACTCATTTTCTCTGCTTCACCATTGTCGTGCTTTTGTGCGCTGTGCCGGTTACAAGCGGTGCGCAGGAGCGGACGCCGGCGACGCCCGAGACGGAGACGGAGAGTCAGGGCACGCCGCAATCACCAGCTCCGCTCACGTTCAACGTCACCGTTGTTGGCAATACGCCAATCCAGGGAAGCGATCTCCCGGTCAGCCGCATTCCTGCTCCAGTCCAGACGGCGACGAGCCGCGACCTCGACCGCTCGGGCGCCCTCGATGTTTCGGATTTCGTGAACCGGCAGCTGAATGGTGTTCACGTCAACGACATTCAGGGCAACCCGTTTCAGCCTGACGTGAACTACCGCGGGTACACGGCATCACCGCTGCTCGGCACGCCGCAGGGTCTGTCGGTTTACATGGATGGTGTTCGCCTCAATCAGCCTTTCGGCGACATCGTGAGTTGGGATCTCATACCTCAATTGGCGATCTCGTCCATCGCCCTGATGCCCGGATCGAATCCGCTGTTTGGATTGAACACGCTCGGTGGTGCGTTGTCGCTCGAGACAAAGAACGGCGCCCGCGATCCAGGCACGATGGTGCAGGCGATTTATGGCAGTCACACACGGCGAGCGATCGAGTTCGAGCACGGAGGCTCGCGGGCTGGCGGCGGATGGCATTGGTACACGACCGGTAATCTCTTCGACGAAGACGGCTGGCGCGAGGTCTCTCCGTCCCGCGTGGGGCAGTTGTTTGGAAAACTTGGCTGGCGGCGGCCGAGGACCGATGCAAGCCTGTCGGTCGCATACGCTGACAACTCGCTCAACGGCAACGGTCTCCAGGAGAGTGGCTTCCTTGATCGCAATTACTCGAGTGTCTACACCAAGCCCGACACGACCGAGAATCGCTCGACGCTCGTGAACGCCACGGCGCGCCACAGTGTGCGCGACACGCTGATCCTGTCAGGCATGGCGTATTACCGGCGCATTCGCGCCAACACAATCAACGGCGACGTCAACGAGGATTCGCTCGATCAGGCGCTCTATCAGCCCAATGCCGCCGAACGCGCGGCGCTCGCCGCCGCCGGGTACAGCGGATTCCCCTCGAGTGGTGAGTCGGCCGAGAACACGCCGTTTCCATACTGGCGATGTCTCGGCAACGTGCTGCTGCGCGACGAGCCCGGTGAGAAGTGCAACGGTCTGATCAATCGAACGCAGACCCGACAGCACAATGCGGGGGCGTCCGGTCAATTCACGTGGTTGAGCGCCGCAGATCGCAGTGGACATCAGGTCACAGCAGGCACGTCGTTCGACTACAACACCGCCCACTTCCTGCAGTCGTCGGAGCTGGGATATCTCAATCCCGATCGCAGCGTGACTGGGACGGGGGCATTTGCCGACGGGGTGACCGGTGGCGAGGTCGATGGCGAGCCGTTCGATAGCCAGGTCGATCTCCACGGCCAGACACGGACGTTCAGTCTGTATGCGACCGATACGTTCCGACTCCGCGAAGGCGTGCACGCAACGCTCTCCGGCCGCTTCAATCGCACCCTCGTGGACAACGTCGATGCGATCACTCCCGGTGGCGGCCCTGGCTCACTTGACGGCACGCACACCTTCAGCCGGTTCAACCCCGCCGCGGGCGTGACGATCGATCTGCCACGACGAGTGAACGCCTATGTGGGGTACAGCGAGGGCAGCCGAGCGGCGACGTCGATCGAGCTTGGCTGTGCCGACCCCGAATCGCCGTGCAAACTTCCGAACGCGATGGCCGGCGATCCGCCGCTCGATCAAGTGATCACGCGCACGTTCGAGCTCGGCCTGCGTGGAACCCAGCGCGTGCGATGGAACGCCGGCTACTTCCTCGCGAATAACCGCGACGACATTCTGTTCGTGATGTCGCAGCAGACCGGCTTTGGCTTTTTCCGCAATTTCGGCAGCACGCGGCGGCAGGGCGTGGAGGCTGGTGCCGACACGCAGTTCGGTCGCGTCACTCTCGCCATTGACTATACGTTCCTCGATGCCACGTTTCAGAGTGCCGAGACGCTCAACGGCGAAAGCAACAGCAGCAACAACGACGGTGCGGGGCTCGACGGCGTGATTGAGATCGAGCCCGGTGCGCGCATGCCACTCATTCCGAGGCACATGTTCAAGGCCTTCGGCGAGATCAGAATCCGGTCGAATGTGTCGGTGAATCTCGGGTTGATCTCCTCGTCGGGCGCGTACGCGCGCGGCAATGAGAACAATGCCCATCAGCCTGATGGGACGTACTACTTTGGCGAAGGTGCAACGCCCGCCTATGCGGTGGTCAATCTTGGCGCGCGCTATCAGGTCACGGCGCATCTGGGCGTGCTACTGCAGATCAACAATCTCTTTGATACGCACTACTACACGGCCGCTCAACTCGGCGTGAACGCATTCACCAACACCGGTGCGTTCATCGCCCGGCCGCTGCCCGCGATTGGCGTCGAGTTCCCCTTGAGGCATGGGGCCTTCCTCGCACCTGGAGCGCCGACCGCATTTTGGGTAGGGGCAAGACTCACGCTCTAATCGCGGCCACAATCCGACTCGTCGTGTACTTCGTGAGCGCGTCTACAGCGGCGGGCTCACGTCCGAGCC
>DATCXH010000745.1:0-2175 GCA_036565925.1 Vicinamibacterales bacterium | reverse complement strand
ACTTCCGAGCACAGCATCTTGGCCTTGTAGGCCGCGAGTATCGATACGACACGAGCGCCGTACGCGCCTGCGGCGAGCACGAGCACGCCGGTCGCACACCACACGATTCGCCGCTTTGTGATCGGTATCACCTCAGCTCGGCAAGGCGCGCCTTGACTAGACGTTTGATCAACGCGACCGGCAACGGTTTGTCGAGCGGAAACTGCACGGTACCGGTCGACATCTTGTAATCCTTCAACGCTGCCGCATGCGCCTTCCTGATCGATGCGGTCATCGGATAAAGGCTCGTGTGATGCTTGAATGCCGCGTACCACACCAACGGCTTGCCATCGAGCCTGAAGCCCGGGATGCCGTAGCTGAATACCTCGACGGCGTCCGGTGCGATGTCACGCACCATGTCACGGATCGTCTTCATCCGCGTGCGCACGGCCGGCGGCAACGACGCGAAGTAGGCTTTGCGTTTCGCGTCCACCTGCTTACGGTCGTCACCACTGGTGCGGGTCGTCTTTTTCATTTTGCCTGCGTGCGCTGCAGATCGAGTTGCGCGCGAAACATCGCTTCCTGGATCTCGGCTTCTGTCCAGCAGTTGGCCGGGTCGACAAATGGATTGCCGCCGCCCGACCTCAGTCGCGCGTGCTTGGCCGCCATGTTGTATTGCGCAGGATGATCGCCAAGCGGCACATCACACGGCAACGTCCGCAGCATCTTGAACGTGCGGGTGAATTCCGCTTCGATCGCGGGCGTGACAACCGCCGGTGCGCGATAGCTACACGCAAAGACGACGTTGAACGTCTTGCCACCCTCGGCCGTCTTCATCGTCCAGGTCGTGCAGCCGCGCGTGTGACCGGGCGTGACATGGGCGACGAGTGTGGTGCCACCGAGTGCGATCTCTTCACCGTCGCGCAGGATGCGATCGATGGGATGCGCTTTGCCATTTGGACGCATCGCCTCGAGCGCCGGTACGTCCTCGCGCATCGCCATTACCTGCGCACCCGTCAGCTCCTTGACCAGCGCATCACCTTCCTGATGATCGCCGTGCGCGTGCGTGCCAAACAGGATCCGAACGTCCGAGAACGCGAACCCGAGCTGCTCGACCGACTTCGCGATCGTCCGTACGTTCCGTTCGTAGGTGCTGTTGATCAGGATATGGCCGGCGGGCGTCGTGATGAGAAACGAGCTAAGTGTTTTCGTGCCGACGTAGTAGACGTTGCCGATGATCTTGTGTGGCGGAAACGCCGTCGTCTGATCCTCATCGGAGCCCATGTTGCGCGTCAGGATCGATCGCGGCGTATACGTCTGGCCGCGGACGGTCACGGCCGGCGTGTCCGCTGGCCCACTCTGCGCCAACGCGCCATCGCTGCCGAACACGACGGCGCACGCAATCACGCTCGGAATGATTTTCCTGGCGCATCGCGTCATGCTCGAAGAGATGTTGGTCATGGATTCTCACCCGATTCGGCGCGCATGAACGCCACGCCTCTCGGCGACAAACGATAGCCGACTTCGAGGCTCTCGGTCAGTCCCAGCGTCTTCAGCCTTTCTGACATTCGTTTTGAACGGATGCAATTCCAGGCCAATGAGACCGCACAGGTCACCGGCCCGCACACCGGAACGCGAGCGAATCAGGTCGAGCGTCTGACGCGTCCAGGGACCGTGCGAGGAACGCTCGTCGAGACGGCCCAGCCGTCGAGCGATTTCGTCGCGGTCCTTCTCCGACAGCGACGCTGATGCGCGCAAGGCGACACGCGGATCCGCGCGCAGGCCACCCAGCGCGATTCGGTAGACCTTTCCTTCCTCCCGCGACCGCAATTCGGTCAGCAACTCTTCACGGGACGAGTATCCGGCACGTCGCGCATCCGCGTCTGAGATGCGCGTCATCGCCACTACGCCCACCGAGACGATCTCGAGTTGCCCAACAGCGGTCAGCAGTGTGCCTCCGGCACGCACCGACGGCCGCCGCCAGCGGCGAAACGCGAGCGTGATCGTGCCGCCGCGAATGCCATCGAGAAACTTCTGACGAAAGAGCATCCGAGTTTAGTACTGCCGGAAGGTGAGATTGAAACGGCCATCGAGTTGGAGCTCGCGCGGCGCGCTGCCGGGAATGATGCGCGACACCCCGTGATAGCGCAGGCGTGCGGGACCGCCGAACACGAAGGCGTCACCTGACTCCAGCAA
>DATCXH010001108.1:0-5480 GCA_036565925.1 Vicinamibacterales bacterium | reverse complement strand
GGATGCTGCCCTATAAGTGACGCGTGTAATGCAAGATGCAGAATGCAAAATGCGAAGGCGTTTTGCATTGTTTGCATTTTGAATTTTGCATTTTGAATTTCAAGGATCAGTGCAATGCCGAGAGTAAAAAGAGGAACAGTTCGCCGCGCCAAGCGGAAGAAGCTTCTAGCCCGTGCCAAAGGCTTCTATCAGACCAAGAGCAAGCTGTATCGTGCCGCAAAAGAATCGGTCGATACGGCGCTGAAGTATGCCTATGTTGGCCGCAAGAACAAGAAGCGCGAGTACCGTCGTCTGTGGGTCGTCCGCATCAACGCCGCCGCGCGCGACAACGGACTCACCTACTCGCAGATGATGCGCGGGCTGAAGGCCGCTGGTAGCACGATCGACCGCAAGATGCTCGCCGACCTCGCTGCTACGCAGCCGGCCGCGTTTGCGAAGGTCGCGTCGCAGGCGAAAGCCGCGCTCCCGGCCGCCTAGTCACACCCACAATGCCCAAGGCTCAATGCTTAATGCTCAATGCTCAACTCCTTGGGCATTGGTCATTTCGCATTGTGCATTGAGCATTGACCATGTCTGAGAATCCTCCCGATCGTTCAACCATCGACGACCTGCGGGACCGCTTTCGCGCCCGCCTCGAGTCGTCCGAGACCGTCGCCGCCCTCAAGGCGCTGCACGACCAGTTTCTCAGCCGAAAATCCGGAACGATCACCGGTCTGATGAAGACGCTCGGCTCGTTGCCGCAGGACGCGCGGCGCGAGTTCGGCAGTCTCGTCAACACGCTCAAGACCGAGATCGAGAACGCGATCGAGGAGAAGCGCCAGACGCTCGAATCGTCGCGGCCTCCCGCTGGGGCTGTGGATATCACGCTGCCCGGCCGTCCGACGCCGATCGGCCACGTGCATCCGTTGATGCGCGTGCGTCAGCAGGTCGAGGACATCTTCTCGCGCATGGGCTACGAGATCCTCGAGGGCCCCGAGGTCGAGGACGACTTCCACAACTTCGAAGCGCTCAACATGCCGCCCGAGCATCCCGCGCGCGACATGCAGGACACGCTCTACCTGGCTCAGCCCATTGTCGGGGGTACGTGGGGTGCGCACCGATCGCCCGTACCCGGTCACGTGCCGGAAGCGCAAGTTCGCGCGGCGACTCTGCTTCGCACGCACACGTCGGCGATGCAGATCCGCTACATGAAGACCTTCCCATCGCCGGTGCGCATCATCGTTCCGGGCAGGGTGTATCGCCGCGACAACCTCGATCTCACCCACACGCCGATGTTTCAGCAGTTCGAAGGTCTCGTCGTCGGACCTGGCGTGTCGATGGCCGATCTGAAGGGCACGTTCGAAGCGATGTTGACCGCGCTCTTCGGGCGCGTGAAGGTCCGGCTGCGACCGAGCTTCTTTCCGTACACCGAACCCAGCGCCGAAGTGGACATCTCCTGTCAGAGCTGCGGCGGATCGGGATGCAGTGTGTGCAAGCACACCGGCTGGCTCGAGATTCTCGGGAGCGGGATGGTGCATCCCGCCGTCTTCGAAGCGGTCGGCTACGACCCGGAGCAGGTCTCCGGATTCGCGTTCGGAATGGGCCTCGAACGCGTGGCGATGCTGAAGTACGGCGTCGACAACATCCGTCTGTTCTACGAGAACGACATCCGCTTCCTCGAGCAGTTCCCGGTCCCATGAAGATCCTGCTCTCCTGGCTCCGCGAGTTCGTCGATGTGCCCGGCACTGCCGAGCAGATCGCCACGACGATGTCAGTGCGCGGCTTTGCGGTGGAAGGCATCGAATCGCTGCCCGAGTACACCGAAGCCGTGTCTGCGGACGGCAACGTCGCGCGAACGCCGGCGGCGAGTGCTGACGCGGTCATCGATTTCGAAGTCACTGCCAATCGACCGGACTGCCTGTCGGTCGCCGGCATGGCTCGAGAAATCGCCACCGCCTATGGTCTGCAGGTGCGTCGTCCCGTGGCTGGAGGATCGTCGCTGGCGTTGACGTCGCTGAAGTCGGTCGAACAAGGCGATATCGATATCGCGATCGAGAGCAAAGAGCTGTGCCCGCGGTACGTCGGAGCCGTCGCGGACGTCAAGGTCGGACCGTCGCCGGAATGGATGCAGGCGCGTCTGCGCGCGGCAGGAGTCCGGCCGATCAGCAACATCGTCGATATCACCAACTACGTGCTGCTCGAGCTCGGACAACCGATGCACGCGTTCGACTATGCGAAGCTCGGTGGCGGTGCGATTCACGTCAGGACCGCGCGGCCGGGAGAGACGCTGCGCACGCTGGATGGCCAGATGCGCACGCTCACGCCAGAGATGCTGGTGATTGCCGACGCGGAACGTGCTGTCGCAATCGCCGGCGTCATGGGTGGGGCTGACAGTGAAGTGAGTGAGGAGACTCAGACCATCGTCTTCGAGGGTGCGTACTTCACCCCACAGCAGGTGCGTCGCACGAGCAAAGCACTTGGACTGAAGACCGAGGCGAGCACGCGATTCGAGCGAGGAACCGATCCTCGGTTACCGGTCACGGCTATGGAACGTGCGTGCGCACTGCTCGAGCTCGTTCGCGCCGGCGCGGCTCGCGGGACGCTCGTCGATCGCTATCCACAACGGCTCGAACCCGCGGTCATACGGCTGCGTCGCAACCGCATCAGCGGACTGCTCGGGACAACCGTGCCTGATGCGGACGTCAAAAGGATTCTCGAAAGTCTCGGGTTCGCCCTGCGCGACGCAGAGGCCCCCTCGACTGCGCTCGGCGCAGGCGGCTGGGACGTCACCGTTCCGACGCGACGGGTGGACGTGCTGCGTGAGGTGGACCTCATCGAGGAAGTGGCGCGGCACTACGGGTTCGACCGCATTCCAGTCACCTTTCCCGCGCTCACGACTGCTCCGCCGCCAATGGATCCGCGCATCACACAAGCGCGCGCGCTGCGCACGATCATGACCGGCGCGGGGTTCTCGGAGGCCGTGACCTTCGGCTTCGTATCGGAACAGACTGCAGCGCCATTCGCACCGGAAGCGGATCTCGTCCCGATCGCCAACCCTCTCTCCGAGAGTTTCGCGGTCCTCAGACCATCCGTGTTGCCGGGGCTGGTCGCTGCCGTCGCGCACAATCGTCGCCGCGAGCAACGCGACGTGCGGTTGTTCGAGATTGGCGCGCGCTTCTCGCGGTCGCGGGGCGAACGGCGATCGCTGGCGTTTGCATGGACCGGCGCGGTCGGCGCCGATCACTGGAGCGGTGGCACTCGGCCGATTGACTACTTCGACGTCCAGGGCGTGGTCGAACGCGTGAGCCAGGCCTTGCGCGTCGACGTGCAGATGCAAGCGGTGGCCGAACCGTGGCTCGTCCCTGGACGCGGTGCGGCGATCACGGCCGATGGCGTTCGCATCGGCACAATGGGCCTGCTTGCATCATCGATTGTCGAGCAGAACGAACTGGCAGCTGGCGATGCGATCTATGTGGCCGAGATCGATCTTGATAGCGTCCCGCCGGTTGACGAGGCCATGCAGGTCGCGCCGCTGCCACGATATCCCTCGATGACGCGCGACATCTCGATTCTCGTTGCCGACACCCTTGCAGCGGGAACGGTGCGGCACACGGTGCAGCAGAACGCCCCTGATACGCTCGTTCGCATCAGCGAGTTCGACCGGTATCAAGGCAAAGGCATTCCCGACGGACAGGTCAGCCTGTCACTGCGACTCACGTTCAGGGCACTTGATCGCACACTCACCGATAGCGAAGTGCAGAAGGCGGTGGACGCGGTACTCGCCGCGCTGAAGCAATACCACGGGGCGGTACAACGGTAACGCCCAACTGCCAACTGCCAATCACCAACCACTCCTAACGGCCAATGCCCAATTGGAGGTTGAGAGTTGTTGGGAGTTGGAGATTCAGAGTGGTTGGCCATTGGTTTTTGGGAATTGGGAGTTGCGATCTCGCAGTCATCGTGGCACCATCTCCTCACCCCACTTCCCCAAGTAAAGGAATCTATCCGGATGGCTAAACAGGCGGTAGCGGCGCGCACTGATCTCGACCCAATCGATCGGCTCGAGGAGAAGGTCAAACTGCTCGTCAGCGTCGTCGCCCAGCTGCGGCGCGAGCATGCGAAGGTCCTCGACGACAACTCGCGGCTGATGCACGAGCTCGATAACATGCGCGCCCGTCTGGCCGAAAGCGAAGTCACCGGCAATGAACTGACGGTGCTGCGCGAGGAGCGCGATCTGATTCGCGCCCGCGTGTCGGAGATGCTCGAGCAGCTCGAGGCGATCTGACATGCACGTCGCAAGGAATGAGTAGCGTGATCACAGTCGAAATCGCCGGGCAGCGATATCCGATTCGCAGTGCGCTCGATGAGCGTTATGTCACCGAGCTCGCGGCGTACGTCGATCAGAAGATGCGCGCGGCGTCAGATGCCGCGCCGGCCAGCGACATGCTCGGCCTCGCGGTGCTCGTCGCCTTGAACATCGCTGATGAGTTCTTCCGTGAACGGGACCGCGAAGTCGGTCCGCCCACGGGCGAGCTTCACGAACGGGCCGCCCGGCTCGAGCGAATTGTCGACGAAGCACTCGCGCAAGTCTCAGTCAGAAAAGCCGTTTAGACTACCTTTACGCCCTGTTGACCGACCCCCGACCGCACGATAAGATTCCTTGAGCTCCTGCTTTGCTCGTGATGGTTTTCGGAGGCTCGTCTGAGCCAACGTTAATCCCAAGTGAGCCGCGAGGTTGCGCGTTGTGCATGCCTCTGTTTCGAGGAAGCCTGAAGCGCAACCGATAACAGCGGCTCCACCTGCTTTCGCAGGTTCATTCGACCTCCCCACACGGCAAAGCGGGGCTTTTCGTTTCGCCCCATGTTCCGTCCGGCCGAAGCCTCGAGCGAAGACGGATACGACATTCCGCGACGCTTCCTGCGGATCATCTGTGCCCACATTCACTGTTGCTGACATCGGCGAACGTGCGCTCATCGCCCGCATCAAGGCACGTGTGTCGATGCCGTCGTGGGTGGTGATCGGCCCAGGCGACGACGCCGCAGTCATCCAGCCGGAGCGAGGCACGTACGACGTCTTGACCACCGACGCGCAAGTTGAAGGGGTTCATTTCGATCGCCGGTTCGTGCCGCCCGATGCCATCGGACATCGAGCGTTGGCCGTCAACCTCAGCGATCTCGCTGCAATGGGTGCCTCACCCCGCGCGGCGCTGCTGTCGCTCGCGCTGCCGCCGTCGCTCGACATTGAGGACTTCGAGCAGCTGGTTGACGGCGTGCTGGCCGTCGCCGCGACGTATCGCGTCACGTTAATCGGCGGCAACATCACGCAAACGCCAGGACCGCTGAGCGTCGACATCACGGCGATTGGCGCGGTGCGTCCGCGCAAGGCGCTGACCCGCTCCGGTGCACGTCCAGGAGACTCGGTCTACGTCACCGGATCGCTCGGCGACGCGGCCGTTGGCTTGCAGAGGTTACAGGCTGTGCCGGGGGCAGGGCTCGACCCGT
>DATCXH010001103.1:0-12350 GCA_036565925.1 Vicinamibacterales bacterium | reverse complement strand
GGCCTCGATATCGACGCCGCTGCCCTGGATGACGAACCCCCGCCGGTCCAGCGCCGGATTCTTCTTAGAGGCCTCAGAATGGTCGGAGACGGCCGCGAAATCGGCTTGGAACACGTCGAGTCGGCGCTCGGAGTTGCGGCCGGGCTTTCCGGTGGCGCTGACGTCCCAGGGGGCCGAGTGGAACTTCGGCGCGGAAAACTGGTCTTACTCAGAAGGGAATGAAAGCTAGGCCGGGTCTCACGACTAAGGTGTTAATCTTATTAAGGGTTTTCCCCAGACAGCTGGTTGGAGGGTGGTTTTGAATTCAACGCTTCGTAGCTTGGTGTTCTGGATGGTCATGGCCGTGATCGCGGTCCTCGTCTGGAACTTTTCCACCAAGTTCCAAACCGCTGCCAAAGTCGTCAACTTCACGCAATTTCTCACCGCCGTCGAAAGCGGGCAGATTGCCTCCGTCACGATCACCGGTAACGAGATCACCGGTGTTCGCAAAGATGGCGAAACCTTCCGCAGCTACGCGCCGCCGCAATACGAGGGTCTGGGGAACCGGCTCTTTGAAAAAGGCGTCGATGTCACGGGACGTGAGGCGACAACCAGTCCGTGGGCGGCACTGCTCTATAACTGGGCTCCCATTCTGCTGATGATTGGCTTCTGGGTCTTCATCATGCGGCAGATGCAAAGCGGTGGGAACAAAGCCCTCTCGTTCGGCAAGAGCAAAGCGAAGCTGTCGTCCAGCGCCCAGAAGAAGGTGACGTTCAAAGACGTCGCCGGCGTGGATGAAGCCAAAGAAGAACTGCAGGAGATCATCGACTTCCTGCGCGAACCGCAGAAGTTCCAGAAGCTCGGTGGTCGCATTCCGAAGGGCGTCCTGCTCATGGGACCTCCGGGAACGGGTAAGACACTTCTTGCGCGCGCCGTCGCCGGTGAAGCCAACGTTCCATTCTTCTCGATCAGCGGCTCCGACTTCGTCGAGATGTTCGTCGGCGTCGGCGCGTCGCGCGTCCGCGATCTGTTCGAGCAGGGCAAGAAGAACGCACCCTGCATCGTCTTCATCGACGAGATCGATGCGGTTGGACGTCATCGTGGTGCAGGGCTCGGCGGTGGACATGACGAGCGCGAGCAGACGTTGAATCAGTTGCTCGTCGAGATGGACGGCTTCGAATCCAATGAGGGCGTCATCCTCGTCGCCGCGACGAATCGCCCCGACGTCCTCGATCCCGCGTTGCTGCGTCCGGGCCGCTTCGATCGCCGCATCGTCGTCAATCGTCCCGACGTGAAGGGCCGCGAAGGCATCCTCCTCGTTCACACCAAGAAGATCCCGCTCTCCGATGATGTGGATGTGGCGGTGCTCGCGCGTGGCACGTCAGGTTTCTCGGGTGCGGATCTCGCGAACCTGGTGAACGAAGCCGCGCTCAATGCCGCCCGCTACAACCAGAAGGTCGTGCGCATGCACGACTTCGAGTTCGCCAAGGACAAGGTGCTGATGGGTGCCGAGCGCCGCTCGATGATCATCAGCGAGGACGAGAAGCGCGTGACGGCGATTCACGAAGCCGGGCACGCGTTGCTGACGGTGATGCTGCCGCACGCCGATCCGATTCACAAAGTGACGATCATCCCGCGCGGGATGGCGCTCGGTCTGACGCAGCAGCTGCCGATGGACGAGAAGCACAACTACTCGCGCGAGTATCTCGAGGACCAGATTGCGATCCTGCTCGGTGGCCGCATCGCCGAGGAGATCACGATCGGCAGCATCACGACCGGTGCTGGCAACGACCTTGAGCGCGCAACCGATCTGGCGCGACGCATGGTCTGCGAGTGGGGCATGAGCACCACGATGGGGCCGCTCACCTTCGGCAAGAAGGAAGAGCAGATCTTCCTCGGTCGCGAGATCGCGCAGCACCAGGACTACAGTGAAGACACCGCGCTTCGTATCGACCAGGAAGTGAAGCGATTTGTCACCGACAACTACAGCCGCGCGCACGAGCTCATCTCCGAGCACAAGCAGCGGATCCTCGACATGGCCGATGCGCTGCTCGCGCGCGAGACGCTCGATGCCGACCAGGTGAAGCGTCTCTGTGCCGGCCTGCCGCTCGATGAGCCGACGTCCGCGACCGGTTCGTCGACGCCGACCGCACCACGCGAGACGAAGCCGGCGAAGGAACGTCCGGCGCCGTCGATCGTTCCGCAGATTCCGCCCCGGCCGGTCACACAGGAATAGATTCCGAACGAGGCGACGACAACACAACGCCCACCGCAAGGTGGGCGTTGTTGCGTACGCCGCTACGCCGACGCCGACCTGACCTTTGATCTTTGACTTTTGCCTTTTGACCTGACAAGGTTCCATCCCGATGTATCCCCGTCGTCGATTCACCATCCCGCTGCGAGGGGGCCGATCGCTGGTGCTCGGCGAGCGCACGCTGGTGATGGGCATCATCAACGTCACCCCCGACTCGTTCTCAGACGGCGGGCAACTGCTCGATCCCAACGCCGCGATCGACGCGGGTCTCCGAATGGTTGAGGACGGCGCGGATTTGCTCGACATCGGCGGCGAATCCACCAGGCCGGGTGCACAGCCAACGCCGGAGCGAGAGGAGCGACGCCGGATACTGCCGGTGATCGAAGCGCTCGCCAGTCGAGCTCAGGTGCCGATATCCGTGGACACCTACAAGGCCACGACCGCCGACGCGGCGCTCGAGGCTGGCGCCGCGATGGTCAACGATGTCAGCGGCCTGCGATACGAACCGGATTTGGCGTCGGTGGTCGCGAAACATGGCGTGCCGGTTGTGTTGATGCACACCCGCGGACGTTCGCGTGACATGTATCAGCAGGCGGTCTATTCAGAAGTGGTGGACGAGGTGCTCGATGAAGTCCGCGAGAGCATGGCGTTTGCCGCCGGCGCCGGCATACCCAAAGAACTCATGCTCGTCGACCCGGGCCTCGGATTCGCGAAGGAAGCGCCGCACAGCTTCGAGGTGCTGTCCCGCCTTCACCAGTTTGCCGAGCTCGGTCGTCCGATTGTGATCGGTCCGTCACGCAAATCTTTTCTGATCAAGCCGCTGGGACGCCGCGACGGCGACGCCGGAACGCGCGATTGGGCGACCAGTGCCGCGGTGACTGCGGCCGTCCTGTGCGGCGCTCATATCATCCGCGTGCATGCCGTCAAGGAGCTGGCTGAAGTCATCCGCGTCGCTGACGAAATCCGGAAGTATCATCGCGATGCTTAGGGGAATCGCGTCGGAGGCTGGTTGTGACTGATACTCCTGCGGCGTATACGAACTACTAGATGATGGACTGGATCACCGAGTTGCTTCGTCGCCGGCCCGCCGTCTCGTGGTGGGATTTGCTCGACGTGGCGCTCGTCTCGATTCTGATCTACGAGCTGCTGCTGCTGATTCGCGGAACGCGCGCGATGCAGATGGCGCTGAGCGGCGGCTTTCTGATCGCGCTGTTCTTCATTTCCCAGTGGCTCGATCTGGAGACGGTCAACTGGGTGATTCGCAATCTTGCCACCTATATGGTGTTTGCGATCATCGTCCTGTTTCAGGCTGACATCCGCCGCGCCCTGGCGCATTTCGGCCGCGCACAGTTCTTCAAGTACTTCGAGCGCTCGTCCAGTGACGATGAGACCATCGAGGAACTCGTGGAGGCGGCGACGACGCTGGCCGCGCGTCGGGTCGGGGCGATCATCGTCATCGAGAAGCAGATCGGGTTGCGCAACTACATCGAGGGCGGCATTCCGCTCGATGCGACCGTGACCTACGATCTGCTGACCAGCATCTTCCAGCCCAACTCACCGCTGCACGATGGTGCGGTCATCGTCCAGGGGAACCGCATCGCTGCTGCTGCGTGCTTCCTTCCGCTGTCGGTCAATCCGCGGGTCAGTCGCGAGCTCGGCACGCGTCATCGCGCAGCGCTCGGTCTCACCGAAGAAAACGACGCGGTCGCGATCGTGGTCTCCGAAGAGAGTGGCGGGATCTCGCTCGCGATAGGTGGAAGCCTCGAGCGTGATGTCGAAGGCGCGATGCTGCGGCGGCGTCTCGAAACACTGCTGAATGTGCGACACCGCAACGATACGCGTCAGCGTGAAGCGCGAAGCAGGATTGCGTGATGGCCATCCGGCTGTTTCAGAATCTCGCGCTCAAGATCGTCTCGGTGATACTGGCCGCGTTGCTCTGGCTGATCGTGTCCGGCGAGCAGACGGTGGAGCGCGTACTGCGCATTCCTCTCGAGTACACCAACATTCCGGCGCAACTCGAGCTCGTCGGCGATCCGCTCACTGTGGTCGACGTACGGGTGCGCGGATCGTCTGGCACCCTCGGGCGGTTGTCAGCAGGCGAGCTGGCGGCGGTACTGGACGTGCGGACGCCCCGTCCCGGACAGCGGCTGTATCACCTGACCGGTGCCGATGTTCGTGCGCCGTTCGGCGTAGACGTCATCCAGGTCACGCCGTCGTCTATCGCGCTGTTTTTCGAGCGATCGTCTACGAAGAGCGTGCCGGTGTTGCCCGTACTCGAGGGTCAGCCCGCAGAGGGGTTCATGGTGGACAAAGTGTCGGCAGACCCGCCCACCGTGGATATCGTCGGTCCGGCCAGCTCCCTCAAGTCGCTGGCCAGCGCGGTTACCGAGGCCGTCTCGGTCGAGGGCGCGACGAGAAGCGTGGTCGAAACAGTGACCGTCGGCCCGGCCGACCCGTCGGTCCGCTTGCGTGGTCCGCAAACGACTGCACGTGTAACGGTCGCAATCGTTCCGGTCCGATAATCCATGATTGAAGCGATGAGACAGCTGTTTGGTACTGATGGTGTGCGTGGGAAAGCCGGAGAACCGCCGCTCGATGTTCCGACGATCCGGCGGCTTGGCGCGGCGCTGGTCCGTGTGCTCAGGCCTGCCCTGAGCGAACGTAGTGAGCCGAAAGGCCTGGTAATCCGCGTGCTGGCCGGTCGCGACACGCGCGAATCGGGCGGCTGGATCGAGCGGGAACTGGCGTTTGGCATCCGGAGTCAGGGGGGGACACTCACCAGTGCCGGTATCATCCCGACGCCCGCGGTGGCCTATCTCACGCCGCGTATGGGTTACACCGCCGGAGTCGTGATCTCCGCGTCGCACAATCCGTTCGAAGACAACGGGATCAAGGTGTTTTCGGGTGCCGGTGAGAAATTCACCGAGTCGCTCGAGCGGACCGTCGAGGCGATGGTCGCCGACATGTCGTGGTCGGTGAGCGATGGTGAAGCGGGTCCTGTCGAGCAAGTCGATCTCCGCTCCGAATACATGACGCACCTGCGGGAGATTCTCCCGCCGGACACACGAACCGCAGGAATGCGGCTGGCCGTCGATTGTGCGAACGGCGCCACGACAACGGTCGCCCCGAGGCTGTTCGAAGATCTCGGTTTCGACGTGGATCACATCGGGAGCCAGCCTGACGGCAAAAACATCAATTACGGATGCGGATCGACCGCCCCACAGCCGCTGGCGAAGATGGTCGTCGAAGGAGGCTATCCAATCGGCGTGGCGTTCGACGGCGACGGCGATCGCGCGATCTTCGTCGACGGGAACGGCAAGGTCGTGGACGGCGACGCCGTGATGCTGATGTGCGCGAAGCGCATGAAAGCGGAAGGGCGGCTGAAAGGCAACGCGATCGTGGCCACGGTGATGAGCAACATCGGTCTGGAGATCGCCCTGAAGAGCGAGGGGATCGACATGGTCCGTTGCGCGGTCGGGGACAAATACGTGATGGAAGAAATGGTGCGGCGCGACCTGTCGCTGGGCGGCGAACAGTCGGGCCACATCATCTTCTCGGATTATCTGTTCACCGGCGACGGCCTCGCGACCTCATTGAACGTGCTGCGCACGATGGCGGCGACCGGCCGTTCGCTGGCGGATCTTGCTGCAGATCTCACGACGTATCCGCAGGTCCTGATGAACTTGCGCGTGAAGGAGAAGGTCGATCTCAAGACATTGCCCAGTGTGGCGGAGGTGATGTCCACCGTTGAGAGCCGGCTCTCCGGCAACGGCCGATTGCTCGTGCGCTACTCCGGCACCGAGCCGCTGCTGCGTGTCATGCTCGAAGGGCAGGACGAAGCGGAGATTCGGAAGTGGGGACAGGAGATAGTGGACGCGGTCAGAGATGCACTGGCGTGATGCAAAATGCAGGATGCAAACGAGAGCGCCGCGTTGCATTTTGAATTTCGCATTTTGATTACATCGTCATGATTCGGCTCTCCGTCAACGTCAATAAGGTTGCCACCATTCGCAATTCACGCGGCGGCACGGTGCCGTCCGTACTCGATGCCGTGCGGGTGTGCGTCGACGCCGGAGCGCCGGGCATCACGGTTCATCCGCGCGCGGATGCGCGGCACATCACGACGACGGATGTGCACGAAGTGTCTGAGTGGCTGAAAAGGTTGAATGGGCAAGTCGAGTTCAACATCGAAGGCGATCCGCGTCCGGATCTGTTGCACATGGTCCATGCAGTAAAGCCGACGCAGTGCACGCTGGTGCCGGTGAAGCCTGGCGAGATCACCAGTCAGGCCGGATGGTCACCGCACACGCCGCGCGAGGAGATGGCGGCCGTCGTGCGTGGTCTTCAGAGTGACGGCGTCCGCGTCAGCATCTTCGTTGACCCTGAAGAAGCGCCGATTCGATGGGCCGCCGACATCGGCGCTGATCGCGTTGAGCTGTATACGGAGCCGTTCGCCCGCGCGTTCCAGCGCGGTGAAGTTGCTGGCCGCGAGTCGTTCGAGGTCTACGTCGCGGCCGCACGCCTGGCGGCCTCTCTCGGCCTCGGAATCAATGCCGGTCACGATCTTGACCTCGAGAATCTCGTTCTATTCCGAGGGCTGCCGCACCTTGATGAGGTCTCAATTGGCCATGCCCTTATCAGCCATGCGCTTTTCGTCGGTCTGGAGCGCAGCGTCCGCGATTACCTGGAAGTCCTGTCGGTGAACTAAAATCGGGCCTTGGGCTCTGGTCTTTGGGCTGTGGCCTGAAGTCCCTGAATCCGAAACCTAAAGCCGAAAGTCCAAAGCCTAGAGCCTATAGCCCTGATGAAAGCTGATTCCATCGCGTACGTCATCGCCGGCATGTGCTTTGGCGTGATCCTTGGCTGGGTCATTGGCACGCAGCAGGCGCGACGTCCCACCCCCGTGCCAACCGCGCAGGCCGCGGGTGCTCAAAGCCAAACGGCTGGTAATCCCCAGCAGGCCCCCGCGCTTGACGAGGGCCGCGTCCAGGCATTGACGACGATCATCAAGAACGACCCGAAGAATATGGATGCGCTTGTCCAGCTCGGAAACACCTATTTCGATGCCGAGCAGTGGGAGAACGCGATTCAGTGGTATCGCCGTGCGGTCGAGCTTGATCCGAAGAACGCCGATGCGAGCACCGATCTCGGTGTGAGTCTCTACTACTCGAATCGCCCGGACGAAGCCCTCGCACAGTTCGAGCACTCGCTCAAGGTGAGCCCGCAGCACACCAAGACGCTGCTCAACAAAGGCATCGTGCTGGCGTTCGGCAAGCGTGATCTCAAGGCCGCCGCCGCTGAGTGGGAGAAGGTCGTCACGCTCGCGCCGAACAGTCCGGAAGGTCAGGCCGCGCGTCGCGCGCTCGAGGGCATCGCGTCCGCTCATGCCGGAGGCGGTGCGTCGACCAACCAGTGACC
Source organism: Vicinamibacterales bacterium (assembly GCA_036565925.1). Taxonomy (GTDB): domain Bacteria; phylum Acidobacteriota; class Vicinamibacteria; order Vicinamibacterales; family UBA2999; genus Gp6-AA40. The sequence continues at coordinate 4,699 of DATCXH010001103.1, read as the reverse complement.
AGATTCCTGCTCATTGCGGTTCTCCTGCTCCTGATCGCGTGGGCGTTCTGGAAAGTCGTTGACGGCATCATCGAGGCGTTCGGCGGTCTGCCCGCCTCGAGAAGCAAGTCGCCGGTGAAGCTTGTGCGCGACCCGGTGTGCGGGACGTGGGTGTCGCCGCGTGAGTCCCTCGGCCTTCGCGCCGGCGAGACGACGCACTATTTCTGCTCCGACAAGTGTCGAGCCAGATTCGCGAAGGGATCGTAGAGCGCACGCTTTCGCGTGCGCGGAACGAATGAGCACTCGCCTCGAAGAACAGACGCGCGCCGAGATCGTCGAAGCTGGCCGACGCATGTACGCGCGCGGCTACGTCGCATCGAACGACGGAAACATCAGTGCGCGTCTCGACGAGTCGCGAATCCTCACCACGCCGAAGAGCGTCTCGAAGGGCTTCATGACGCCGGACATGATGGTGATCGTGGACTACGAGGGCAAGAAGCTCTCGGGAGACCGCGATCCCTCGTCCGAGCTGCCAATGCATCTCGAGATCTATCGGAATCGGCCCGACGTCAATGCCGTCGTTCACGCCCATCCGCCTCTGGCCACAGGGTTCGCCGTCGCCGGGATTCCGTTGACGCGAGCTGTGCTCGCGGAAGTCGTCACGACCCTTGGCAGTATTCCGATCGCCGAATATGGCACGCCGTCGACCGCCGAACTGCCGGCAGCGGTCCGCAAATACATCAAGGCACACGACGGATTGCTGCTGGCGAATCACGGCGCGGTCACGTGTTGTCGGACGGTGATGACCGCTTACTACAAGATGGAGACCATCGAGCACTTCGCCAAGATCAGTCTGGTGGCGAGGCTGCTCGGTCGCGAGCATCTCATCTCGCGCGAAGAAGTGGAGCGCCTGCAGGGGCTTCGCGGGATGTATGGGATCGCTGCGCCCGCACCGTTGTGTGCGGATCCGTCGGAGCTTGGCGGGGCCGATCAGATCCTGTGTCAGGTGCTCGAAGCGCCCGAATCGGACTCGGCGCGGCTTGTTCCGGACGTCGAATCCACCCTACGGCGGGCAAGCAGAGACGGGGAAATTCGGCTAACATACGGCGAACTCACGGCGCTGATTGCCGACGCCGTCAAGAATCTCAGAGAGTAAGAGAGTAAAAGATGGGTGAAGCGCTGGGGATGGTGGAGACCAAAGGTCTGGTCGCGATGATCGAGGCGGCCGACGCGATGGTCAAAGCCGCAAAGGTCACGCTGGTCGGCTGGGAAAAAATCGGCGCCGGGTACGTGACGGCGATCGTGCGCGGCGACGTTGCCGCGGTCAAAGCCGCCACCGACGCAGGCGCAGCCGCTGCACGACGGGTCGGCGAACTCGTGTCGGTGCACGTGATTCCACGGCCACACGCCAACCTCGAGGACGCGCTTCCAATCGGCAAGTCCAACGCCGTCAAGGCCTGATCGTTTTCAACCCGCATGATCCTGGCCCGCATCGTCGGGACGGTTGTCGCTACGCGGAAGGACCCGCGGCTCGTCAGCAACAAGCTGCTCGTCGCGCGCCCGATGGACCCGCATGGCAAAGCGGAAGGCAACTATCTGGTCGCCGTCGATACGGTCGATGCTGGCGTTGGCGAGACGGTGCTCATCGTAAGCGGCAGCTCGGCGCGCATGGCGTCGGGCATGAAGGATTGTCCGGTCGATGCTGCAATCGTTGGCATCGTGGATTCCGTCGAGGTCGCTGCCGGCGACTGATGCAGGGCCGTCCTGAGGCGGCCCAAACCACATGCAACTCGCAAAGGTCATTGGCGACGTCGTCGCCACCCGCAAGGACGAGGGGCTGCACGGCATCAAGTTGATGGTGCTTCAGCCGCTCAGTCCGGATGGCAACGCCGTTGGTCGCACCCTCATTGCGGTGGATGCGGTTGGTGCGGGTGTTGGCGAGACGGTGTTCTTCGTCCGCGGGAAAGAGGCGTCGTTTCCGTTCTATCCGAGTGAAGTGCCAACCGACGCGGGCATTGTCGGCATCGTCGATCAGGTGGACGTACCGTAGCGCGAATATGCAAATCGCTCGAGTGGTCGGCACCGTCGTCGCAACGCAGAAGCACGCCAAGTTTAGTGGTGCCAAACTGCTGCTCGTACAGCCGGTGGGGCTGGATGACAAGCCGCGCGGAACACCGCTCCTGGCCGTGGACTCGGTCGGCGCCGGCGTCCATGAGAAAGTGCTGGTGGTGATTGAAGGGCGCGCCGCGGGCGAGGCGCTCGGCCGCAAAGCCGCCCCCGTTGACGCAGCGATCATTGGTATCGTGGATCACGTGGACGCACACGAATGACGGAGCAGGAACTGCGCGCCCTGGTCCGTAACGCGATCGCGAAACATGCGGTGGCACGGGCCGATTCGCATCCAGCGCCGACGACGGTTGCGCGTCTGCATCCGAGTCACGCGTTGGTCGCGTTGCCGGCCGGTGCAGACAGCGGCGATGGCGTCTGCATCATCGAACCCGCGGTGGCGTGTAATCACTGCGGCTACTGCAAGTCGGTCGGCCACTAGGCGTGTCGAAGCCCCGCGTTCTCGTCACACGACGAATTCCCTCGTCTGTTCTGACGCGCCTCGAAGAGGCTGCCGATGTCGAGATCTACAGTCGAGGCGATCTGCCACACGAGGAGCTCATCGCGCGCATTCCAGACAAGCAGGGTCTGCTCTCGGTGGTCACCGATTCGATCGATCGCGCGGTGCTCGAAGCCGGACGCGATCTGAAAATCGTGTCCACGATTGCCGTCGGCTACAACAACATCGATATCGGCGCCGCGCGCGATCGCAACGTCATCGTCACCAATACGCCGGATGTGCTCACCGAATCGACTGCGGATCTCACCTGGTCGCTCATCCTCGGCATCATGCGCCGCATCGTCGAAGGCGACCGGCTCGTGCGCCGCGGTCAGTGGAAGGGATTCGCGCTCGACTTCATGCTCGGATCGGATCTGCGCGGCAAGCAGCTGGGCATCATCGGATTCGGCCGGATCGGACAGGCTGTCGCGTCGCGTGCGCCGGCATTTGGCATGCGCGTGGCCTACACCGGTCGCGGACCGAAGTCCGGCGCGAGCGGTGAGTACATGCCGCTCGACCGCCTGCTGTCCACGTCAGACGTCGTGTCTTTGCACTGTCCGCTCACCCCCGACACGAAGCATCTGATCAACCAGACGACGCTCGCGCGGATGAAGCGAAGCGCGTATCTGATCAGCGCCGCACGAGGTCCGGTGGTAGACGAGGCCGCGTTGGTGTGGGCGCTGGAGAATCGACTCATTGCCGGAGCCGCCCTCGATGTCTATGAGAAGGAGCCCGAAATTCACAAAGGGCTGCTCGGCTTCGAGAACGTCGTGCTGTCGCCCCACCTGGGAAGCTCGGCGATCGAAACGCGCACGACGATGATTCAGCTCGCGGCGCAGAACATCATCGCGGTTCTCTCAGGTCAGCCGCCACTCACGCCGATCTCGTAACGTTACCGACGTTCGACTGAGCGCGCGTTCATCGGCGGCGCGCGAAATCCGATTCGCCTTCGCGTCGATCGCGCTGGCGGATTCATCAGATGGCGAATTGCCTCGAATACTGACTTGAAGCGCCGGTCGTATTTCTTCTCGAGTTCATCCAGCTTCCGGGCGAGATCGGTGAGTGATTTCGCAATTCCGCGCAGTCGCACAAGCGCTCGCATGATCTCGATGTTCACTGCGATCGCCCGCTCGCTTCGGTAAAACAGAAGAGAGCATCGCACTCCCTGTTCCGTGAAGACATAAGGACGAAATCTGCGGCCACCGTGCGAACTTGAGGTCACAGTTTGTGACCTCAAACTGGCAGCCTCAGATGCGCTTAGTTGAAACATGAAATCCGTCGGGAACCTTTTTCGATTCCGGCGGACGGCTTGATTCAGCCCCTTCGTCTTGACCGAGTACATGGTCGCCAGAGTCGAATCGAGAAGCACGCGCTGTCCGCGAAACACGAGGATGGCATTCGCGATCGCTCGATCGGGATCAGGGTAGTCGCCACGCCGAGTACGGCGGTGCAATGAAATGCCCCGATCGGGAATGGGGGCGAACTGGCGCGAACACGCTTCGCACGAGCCCGGATATGGAACGGCGATCGCAGAACATGCGTACTGCAGCTGGCGTGGATTGGTCAGAATCCGCTCACGACTGCGGCTTCGCGACTGAGTCACTCCGGATCGCGATGAACGGTGTCCATCGAGAACGCAGGCAGACACACGGCGATGTATTCGGCGCCCCCCTCTGGCGTGCTGTAACGAACCCACTCGCCTGGCGATGTGACGACCGCCTGCCCCGCGTTGACATCGATGACGCCGTTCTCGTGCTCGACGCGAACGGTGCCGTTCAGCACAACCGTGATCTCCTCGAACTGCGGCCGCTGTCCGGGCTCCTTCCATCCGGGCGGCGAGACCATTCGTGCGACGCTGACCGAGGAATGTCCGGAGTTGACGCGCCCGGTGTACTCCTCGATCCGTTTCGGGGGCGTGCCGGCAGCTTGAACAATCGTCGGGCTCTGAATGAGTCGAGGCATGGCGTTTATCGTTATCGAAGTTTGACGACAGGATCGCGTCGCGGTGGCGGCACGTACGCGCTGATGAGACTTTCATGGCCGCCAGGGCCGACGGCCGCGACGCCAAACACGTAGTTGTCGATCGACAGTTTCGGCAGCACGAACTCGGTGACG
>DATCXH010000457.1:0-5410 GCA_036565925.1 Vicinamibacterales bacterium | reverse complement strand
CGTCACCGCGCGCTTCGACACCGGTGTCGATGACCAGCACGCCCTCGTCGCCGGCTTGCACGAGCACGTTGGCGCTATCACCGACAATCATGTGAACGTTGCCCTGCACGTGGACAACACGGAGGGTGTTGTCCGTCGGCTCCCCTCGAGGGTCAGTGCGAACGAGCCGTTGCGCCGTGGCCGTGTACGAGCCCGTGCCCGGCACGTTCATCGTCCGCTGATACTCGGGATATGTTGAAGCCGCGCCGCCGCGTGCGGCAGCCGGCGGCAACCCGAATCGCGATGCGAATTCCTTCAGCTTCTGGAGCGCACCATCCGAACCCGGCAAATAATGCGGCACCTCACCCTTCGGCCGTCCAGCGACCTCGTCAACCACATCGAACTGCGTGCGACGGATCTCCATGCCGGGATTGAGCACCCAGTTGGTCGTCCGGATGAATGGCTCTTCGAGATAGATCGGATCGTCGACGATCGATACGACAGTGAGAACGTTGCCGTGCCTGATGAAGCGCTCGGTCATCGTCGCCTGGTCGCTGTGCGCGACACCGTTGCGCTGCAGCCAGCCGGCTTTCAGGTGGGTGGTGAATACCGTGAGCGCGTCACCATCCCACCGTGCCGTCGAGAAGCCGGCCCACGTGTGTGCGGCATGAGCGGGTGGATGCGATCGGCCATCAAGCCACAACATGCGCGTCGCCTGCCCGAATGTACCGAACAACTCGTACCCGATCGTCTGCTGCGTAATCGGATCGAGCTCTCTCCGGATGCGGATGTTGGCCGGCCCGCGCAGTGAATATGTGGACGGGTGAGGCTTGGCCTGATGTTCGCGCAGCGTCAGGATCGACGCGTCCCAGCTGTCGGCCTTGAGGCGTCCGGCGTCGTTGATCGGCAGGCCCGTATAGTCGCCAAGTTCAGGGCCCGGGATGCGATGCGGCTGGTCCTCGTGATACAGCGCGCTCCATTCCCCGGCGATGTCTCGCTGAGCGAACACCGGAAGACCAGCAAGTACGAAAAACGTCAGAACCAGGCCGCCCGTTCTCATTGGCAAGGGCGCTACTGTAGCCCTGCGCGAGAACCAAGACAAATCCAAGGCTCCTTCAAGGACTCCGAATGCCCCAATCAGTAAGCTCCGCGTTCAGCTGCGAACCACACAGCGAATTTTGCGACGGAGCTTACCCATGAGACCTATGAAGTCGACAAACAGTAGCTTGCGCGGAGCGATCGGTCGATCGGTGCTGCGAGGCATGGCGATCGTGTTAGTCACCGGCTTGATCTCCGGCCCAGCGACGGCCAGGGCAGACGACATCGTGCTGCGCTGGAATGAAATTGCGGCACGGACCGCCACCGCGACGAGCCCCTTCAACCAGGCGCGCGTCGGGGCGATCGTTCAACTGGCCGTATTCGAAGCGGTCAACGCCATTACGGGGGAGTACGACTCCTATCTCAACCCGCCGATTGTCGCGCCGCCAGGGGCTTCGCTGGAAGCGGCAGTCACGATCGCTGCCCACAAGGTGATGACGACGTACTTCCCAGCGGCAACTGCCACGCTCGACGCCGCTCGTGACGCAGACCTCGGAGCCATTCCGGATGGTGCGGCCAAAACAGACGGTATTGCGGTGGGCATGGCCGCGGCCAATGCGATGCTCGCGCTTCGCGCGACAGACGGATCAGCGCCGCTCACGACGGTCGTCCCCTCGTCCACCGAGGCAGGCGCGTACCAGCTCACCACTGGCTGCGCTGCCGGCATGTTCTACAACTGGCAGAACGTCACGCCGTTTGGCATCACGGCCGTCGCGGATTTTCTGCTGCCTTCACCGGCGAGTCTTCCGGCCAACATTTACGCGAAGGATTACCTCGAGGTGCAGAAGGTTGGCGCCAGCGCGAGCGTGTATCGTCCGGCGGATCGAACCGAGGTCGTGAGGCTCTACGCGACGTCGTCACCGAGCTTCGCGCTGATGATGGCGGCGCGGCAGATCGCCACGGCCAAGGGCACGTCGGTCTCGGAGAACGCGAGGGCACTCGCGTTGATTCAGATGTCGATCAGCGACGCCCTGGTGGCGTCGTTCATGAACAAGTATCACTACAATTTCTGGCGACCCGAAACGGGCATCCGCAACGGCGCGACGGATGGCATTGACAAGACGTACGGAGACCCGGGATTTACGACCTTCATTCCGACGCCGTGCTTTCCGAGCTATCCCTCGAACCACGCCAGCGGCACGAATGGCGGGCTCGAGGCGATGAGGCGATTGTTCGGCGCTGCAGGCCACGACATCACGATCACCAACAACGTTCCCGCCCTTGGTTCGCTGCCGGCCACGGTCATCACGAAGGCCTACACCCAGCTGAAGGAGATTGCCGACGACGTGGATGACGCACGCGTCTATGGCGGGATTCACTGGCGCTTCGACCAGGACGCCGGCAACGTGCTGGGACGCGCGATCGCGACGGAGGTCGTCAAGAACAACCTCCGACCAAAACACCCGTAAGCGGAAGGAACTGGATTCAAACGTCCGTGAACGGGTTACAGTGTGGCGATGGCTCGAACCGCTATCGCCATACTGCTCGCTGTCGTCCTCGCCACGGCTGCGTCACACGCTGCTCCGCCGATCTCTGTAATGCTCCTCGACGGCGAAAGCGGCGGCCCTTATCACGACTGGCAGCGAGTCACGCCAGTCCTGAAAAGGATTCTCGACGAGACCGGACTTTTCACAGTGACCGTCGTCACTGCGCCTGCAGCGACCGGTGCATTGACGACGTTCGCACCCGAGTTCGGCAAATACAAGGCCGTCGTCATGAACTACGACGCGCCTGACGATCGCTGGCCCGCATCGCTCAAGACGTCGTTCGAGGACTACATGAAGAAGGGCGGCGGACTCGTGTCGGTGCACGCAGCCGACAACGCATTCGCCGGATGGCAAGCGTTCAACGAGATGATCGGTGTCGGCGGCTGGCGCGACCGGACCGAGCAGGCTGGACCGAACTGGTACGTCCGCGACGGCAAAGTGATCTCAGACACGACGCCCGGGAAGGCCGGCAGCCATGGACGACGCGTGCCGTTCAGGATCACGGTCCATGATGCGAGTCACCCGATCGTGAAGGGACTGCCGCGCGTCTGGATGCATCAAGGCGACGAGCTCTATGCGGCGTTGCGCGGCCCGGGCAAGAACATGAGCGTGCTTGCCACCGCGTACTCGGATCCGAGCAACGCAGGCACAGGTCGCGATGAACCGCAGCTCATGGCGCTTCGCTACGGCCAAGGTCGTGTCTTCCACACGACGCTGGGTCACGACATCAACGGCGTCAGCTCGGTGGATTTCGTCGTCACGTTACAGCGTGGAACGGAATGGGCCGCGACCGGCTCGGTCACACAGAAAGTCCCGGCGAACTTTCCTACCGCCGACAGTGTGAGCTATCGCTCCGATCTCGCCGCGATGAGTCCTATCTACGCGCGCGGCCTGGACAATCTGGATCGCAAATAACAGGTCCTTTGTCCTTGGGCCTTAGTTCTTGGTCCGTGCTTGGTCCTTGGTCCGTCCTTGGTCCTTCGTCCGTCCTTGGTCCTTGGTCCGTCCTTGGTCCTTCGTCCGTCCTTGGTCCTTCGTCCGTCCTTGGTCCTTCGTCCTTGGTCCCGTCAACGGGTGCTTATCGATGCGCGTGAGGCAATGGACGATGGACGGACAAAGAATCACGGGCGGACCGAGGACCAAGCCCAAGAACCAAGGACTAATTTTCAGTGGGCTGTTGAATGGAGTCGATGACGACGACGTCGACCGGGCCGCGCTGATTATCCAGCTTCAATCCAAGCTGCTCTTGAATCGCGGTGAAGAACGATGGTCCGTCGGGATCGATCGGCGGCGGCGCCGGAGCACCCGGAGGCGGCGCACCTTGCGGCAGCTGATCACCGGTCGGTGTGTAGGTGAGCGCGATGTCGTAGTACCCGGTAAGACGGGTCTTGTCGATGACCACTCGTTGGGCCGTTCCAGAAATCATCGTCGCGAAGTCGGCCATTGTCGTACCGCCGGCGCGCAGGCGACCAAAGCCACCACCGCGCTGACCGCACACCGGAGGAGCGTCAAAGTCGAATGGAGGCGGCCCACCGGCGCGACCCGGACCTCCACGGCCATCAGGTGGAGGTCCGCTACGGGTGATTGCGACGCCGCCACGCGCATCAGGGCCTGGCGCGCCACCAGGCGCAGGACCGCGGCCGCGCTGACTCATCATCGTGCTGCACTCAGTCGAAGACGGTTTCAGGTTGGGCCCGAGCCGGCCGTCGCTACGCGCGACCATCAGCGCATAGATCGGCAACTCGCGCGTTTCTCTGTGCGTCTTCAGCGCGAAGCGCTCCTCGAGAATCTGACGAATCACCGACTGCAGTACCAGAGGCGTCATCGGTGCGCCGCCTTCGATCTTGGCCTCGATGTCGAAGCGATCTGAGCTGATCCAGTCCGGGCCGCCGATCAGCTGAAAATCCTGCAGTTGGCCAAAGGCTTGCCGCATCAGAAGCCGCACTGGCACACCGTTGGCCGAAATCATTCCCGGCGCAATGCGCATCTGTGCCCCGAGACCGCCGGCACTCTTTTTCACCGACGCCACATACGGCACGGGCGCGGTCTCCTGGGCGTTCAGGACCACGATGATCGCGGACAGGACAAGACTCGATATGAATGCCTTTTTCATGGGCGTTCTGCCTGATCGATGACGATGACGTCGTACGGCGCTTCTGATTCGACGAGCATCAATCCAAGTTGGTCTTCGAGTGCGCGCGGAATCGATGTGAAGCCCATCGGCTCGAACACATTCTTCAGGAGCGGGAATCGCGACATCAGGGCGGCGGTCGGGTAGAACGCGCTGAACCCGATGTCGTAGTGACCGGCCAATCCCGTGCGATCGACGATGTCGGGGGCATCCTTGAGAGCGACGAGCTTCGGGCCGAGACGGGCCGGAGGTGGATCTGGTGGAGCAAACTGCCATCCCCTCACGTAATCGCGAAGCTCCTCTGCGAACTGCGGCATGGTGATCGACGCGTACTGCGTCCAGCCCCATGGGCTGTCGAGTTCGCCACCGCATACCGGCACACCACGTCGCTCCGGCAGTTGGTCAGCAGGCTGACCAGCGGCGATCCACTGTTGCACGTCGAAGCAGGATCGGTTGGCGACGCGAATGCCCAGGCCGAGCGCGCGATCCTCACGCGCCACAACCAAAGCCAACACCGGGAAGTTCCGCTTCTCAAAGTGGGTCTTCAACTGCAGACGTGAGTGGAGCGCCTCGCGGACGATGCCGGGCATTTCGTCAGCACGCGGAGGCGAATCCAGGTTGACGGTGATGTTCAGGGTCTGCTCGTCAAGCCAGGATGGTCCGCCGATCACGCGCGCCTTCGGAATCTGGTAGGCGAAGCGAATCAGATCGCGCC
>DATCXH010001086.1:0-2929 GCA_036565925.1 Vicinamibacterales bacterium | reverse complement strand
GGTCACCGCGGATCCCACGACGCCGCGTCCATCGACGAACTTCCCGTTGGCGAGTAGCAAGTCGGCGACAGGTGCCGCGCCGCGTTGTGCCGCATCGAGGCGCGTGCCTGCAAGTGCGGCGCTTCCGAAGTACGCCGCTGCACCGGCGAGCGCGCTCTGAAGGAGGTCACGGCGTGACACCATCGTAGTGCCAATAGTACGCCGCCGGGTCTACAGAACAAGACCCGCCTACGGCTGTCGCATCAACGACGTTTGCGCGCACCCGCCTTCTTTGGCCCCGACTTCTTGGGATCCGCCTTCCGCGCATTCTCTTTGGGCAGCTGTTTCCCGAAGCTCTTCGTTCGTGCTGTTACCCTGTCCAGCCACTCGAGTGTCAGCCTGCCGCCGACGCGAAAGTACGCCAGGAACTCCGGTGGCATCCCGGAAAAGTCGATCTTGAGCTTCCCCCAGTCAGGTCGCCTGCCATCGTAGTCGGTGAATTTGTACTCGCGCGCCAGCTCCCACGAACTGAACAACTGGCCGGTGCGCTTCATCAACTTGGGGTCGCCCGCCAGCGCCGCAACGGCGCGTCCGATATAGAGCGGCGACTCCGACTCGAGAAAGTTCTTGTCCTTCTTCCCGCCATCGCGCCAGTTTTCTTCCGTGACGCCGAAGTTCTCCAGCATGGACTCCGATCGAAGAAAGCCTGGAGTGATGGCGACCACAGCGACGCCGTGCGGATGCAGTTCGGTCGCCATGGCCAACGCGTTGCCTTTGAGTGCCAGCTTGACGACCTGCTTGACCGGGTTGCCACCGGCACCGAGTGAGTCGCCTTCCGTGACCTCGACGATCAGCCCGCTCTTGCCGCGCATCATCAGCTTCGCCGCGTGCTTGGCGGTGATGATGTGTGTCAGCAGCGAGTTCTCGAGCGCCTTAGCCGAGTTCGTCAGATCGGCGTCCCAGAACCATCCATACGCTCCCGCCAGTGGGTCCTCGCCGGCGACGCTGTTCACGACGATGTCAACGCGGCCGTGCTCGCGATCGACGCGAGCGAACAAGGCCTCGACCTCGCTTTCCACGCGGTGATCCACGCGCACCGGAATCGACGTGCCGCCGGCGGCCGTAATCATCTCTGCGGTATCGTCGATGGTCTCTGGTCGTTTGTAGGGCGAGGGGTTGCCTTTGACGCTGCGCCCCGTGCAGTAGACGAGGGCGCCAGCTTCGCCGAGGGCGCGAGCAATGCCACGACCGGCACCGCGCGTGGCGCCGGCGACGATCGCGACTTTTCCCGACAGAGGTTTCTCAGCCTGCGTTCGCTTTGCCATCTCGTGCTATGTCCTCCTTCAGCCTTTACGACCACTAGACCTCAGCGTCGTGTGCGCCGCGCCGTCTTGCGCGCGGGGCGGCGTGATCTCCGTACCGAACGTGGAGAGTTGGCTCGATAGGGTGCGAGTACGGCATCGACGTCCTCGCGTACCCAGGCCACGGCGGTGCCTTGCTTGAACACCGCCCACTGAATCAATGAGCCTCCGCAGATCGCCGTGATCGCCCGGGCCAGGCGCTGCGTATCGCAGGCGACGAGCTCTCCCGCGTCCACCGCCTCGCGCAGCAGCCGGCGGTATCCGTCGAGCGTCTTCTTCGAGCTGATCACCATCAGTCGATGGAAGTCGGGGTCGGAGAGATCCATTTGCAGGAACGAGAGGTGGTTGGCGACTTCTTCTGGCGTGTCGAAATAGCGGGTGATGTCGGTCGCAGCGGCGACGAGCGCCGCCAATGGCGATGGATGGGCGGCGCGCACCATGTCGAAGCACGCGTCCATCGACTCGGCGGCCGACGTGGCCATCGCGAGCAGCAGCCCACGCCTCGAGCCGAATCGCTGCACGAGCGTCGCCGCGGAAAGGCCGGCTTCCTTGCCGACGTCAGCGAGCGTCAGGTTCGCGGGTCCGACCCGTCCAATGACTTTGGCGGCGGCCTGAATGATCTGTTCGTCGGCGATGGTGCGCGGGCGCGGGCTCACGGCCGCAGATAGTAAATGGCGATTTACTATCGTGTCAATGAATAAATGAATGAGCGTTTATAAACGTGCCTGTGGCCACGGCGGGTCTACAGAGCAAGACCCGCCCTACACATCCCTGTAGGCCGGGTCCTGTTCTTCGGACCCGGCGGTCAGTTCAGCGCGGCGACGCGACGGCGGAGCGTCTTGACGTGCTCCCAGATCTGCTGGTGCTCTTCGCGGGTGTCCTTGTCCATCTCGCTCATGCTGGTGAGGCGCAGATAGGCCTGCAGGTCGCGCAGCGCCGCGGTGACGTCGTTGAGGTGATACGCCAGCAGACCGCGGTCGCGCAGTTCGCTCAACGCGGAGGGCGTGATCGCGAGCAGCAGTTCGGTGACGTCGCGCGCCTGCGGGAACGAGCGCATGTGGACGTAAATCCGCTTCAGGTTGAGCAGCATGCGCACGATGATCTGCAGCCGTGTCGCGGGTGCGAGCAGCGACTTGCTGAAGGCGACGTCGCTCCCGACGTGCTTCTGGAGGAGCAGCCGGCAGTTGTGCTCGGACAGCAGCGCTCCGGAGTGGAACGGGTCGATGATGAGAAACGGCGAGTTCTGCGTCTCGGGGCAGCGCACCAGAAAGTGTCCGGGGAAGTTGATGCCGTCGACCTGCAGCCCGGCTCGCCGCGCCACTTCCATATAGACGACCGACAAGGTGATCGGGATGCCGGTGCGGCGATCGAGCACTTCGTTGAGGCAGCTGTTGCGCGGATCCTCGTACTTGTCGCGATTGCCGCTGAAACCGAGCTCCTCGAACAGATATTCGTTCAGCGCCTTGACGCCGCATTGCGCGGACATGTCGCCGCTCGATGAGGCATGCCGCTCCACCACGCGCCTCGCCGCATCGCCCATGGCATCGAGGCGCGCGATGTACGGGTCCGGATCGAGCCGCGGGCACTCG
>DATCXH010000972.1:0-2109 GCA_036565925.1 Vicinamibacterales bacterium | reverse complement strand
AAGATGAACACCAGTAGCAAGATGATGATGAGGACGAGAACGGCGAGGACGAGGATCCAGCCCCAGCTGCTGCCCGTGTCGAACAGCGGGATAGTCTTCAGCCAGCCGGTGACGGCGTCGTGGATGCCCGGAGCGGCGCTCCCGTAGCCGGCGCGGATGGCGGGCAGCGCCGCGATCGCCACGAGCGCGGCACCGACCAGCAGCGTGAGCAGACCGATGAACGCGACGAGAATGCGGTTCAGCACTCGATTGGTGTTGTTCATGCTCCGACCTTCCCGCTCGGGGTGATTACGACGGAGAAGCGCACCGGTGTTGCCAATTCGAAGGCCGCAAGTTGTTCCCGGACAGCATCCGCTACCGCGTCACGTTGCACCGGCGTTCCGCTCGTAGGCGTCAGACGGACAATCGCCCGCCGCGCTGAGACGCTGACGAGCGTGTTGTCCGGGTTCAAGTTGGCCGCGCGAGCGGCGTGCCGGGCGAGCGCGGAAGCGATGACCTCATTGTCCGCCACGACCGCGGCGCGAGAGGCTGCCAGTTGGTGGCGGGCGCGACGGCCCGGCGTCAGCGCGGCGATGAGAAGCAGTAATCCGATGATCATAAGGATCACGCCAATCCCGATCGGTAGCGCCACCGGAGCCGAACCCAGCGCGCCAAGGGTGGCGAGCATGTCTTGAGGGGCGGCCAAGAGAGCTCTCTGATTCAGCATGCTGAGGATGATCTCGGTGCCGACGTATGCGCACAGAACGATCACGACAACCGAGACGGCGATCGCTAGGACGGATCGCGGCGAATGCATTTCTCGCCGGAGCACCCGGCGGTGTGAATACGGTGTACTCATCTGACTCGCCTTTCTTCTCTGGTGTTGACCCCGGTGAGCTGGACGGTGATGTGGGCGATTTGAGCGCCGCTGAGTTCGGTCACTCGTTCGCGAATAGTCGATTGTGCGTCGATTGTCCGCTGGATGAGTGTGCCGCCGCTCGCCTCGACTACCGCCGGATCACGCTTGACACGATCGATAGACGCTACCCAGGTGGGCGTTCGAATCTGGAGGGCGAGGAGCCCGTTCCGATCGGACAGGTTCACGTGCACGGCCCGTGCGGTGACCCCGAATGTGTCGGCCGCCACAGCAGAGACCACACGCTCCAAGGCGCGCGACGACACGGTAGTTCTACCGCGTTCCTTGACATCCTGCGACCGGACGCTGTCCGTCTCGCCGTCGAGGACCGCGGTCATGACGAGGAGCGTTTGCCGCGGATCGCGTCGGTCAGCGATCTCATGTCGATCTTCCCGTCGATGATCCGGCCAACGATTGCGCCGATAATCATCGCGATCGCGACGAAGAAGAACGCCCAAAACCCGATGGTGAACCAGACGATCACGAGCGTCGCGCCGACGAAGATACCGACCTTGGTGGCGCTGATCACCGGACTCGCGCCTCTGGCGTATCTACAGTGTCGTCGATGGCCGGGATGTGTACGTCGTTGACAGTGATGTTGACCTCGGTCACGTCCATCCCGACCAACGTCTCGATGGCAGTGATGATGGTGGCACGGACTCGATCAGCGACATCCTGCAGTGCGACCGGGTAGTCGGCAACTAGCGTCACGTCGACGGCCACCTGCTTCTCGCCGACTTCGACGCTGATGCCCTGTCCGAGATCGGAGGCGTTGATCGCGTCGCGAATGGCACCGAACGCTCGGGCCGCTCCGCCACCAAGCGCGTACACGCCAGGGACTTCGCTTGCGGCGATGCCGACGATCTTAGCGATTACGCCGTTGTTGATTACGGTCTTGCCGGCGCTGGTCTCGGAAGTTGTCACGGTCGTCGGTGCGTTTGTCATGATATGTACTCACTTTTTTACTGGTGATGGAGAGGGGTTTGCCTTCTACATCTAGGACGACGTCAGGCGCCAATTCGTCACGAAACCTGCCGAGAACCATTGGTCGTTCGCGTCGACCGGCCGGGGGGGCTTGCTCGTTTCCGCGTTGAAGGGTTCGGTGAAAGCATGGCGCTGAGGGCAAAGCCGGATGCTCGCTCCAGTTCAGGCGCGCACATCGGACCGGTTACCAGAAGCACACTCGCGGAATCCGATGACCGCGTCGTAGCCGG
>DATCXH010000258.1:0-2105 GCA_036565925.1 Vicinamibacterales bacterium | reverse complement strand
AGGCGAACGTCGGTGGATCGGTCTCGAATGGTCCGATGACGTACATGCTTGGCGGTCGCCAGTACGTCGCGTTCGCGGCTGGTAGCTCCTTGTTCGTGTACGCGCTCCGTCAGCCGTAGTGTCCGGTCTCACCGGATTCTCACTGACCGTTGGGGATCCGGTACTGTGCCACCGTCGTCGTGTCACCGTCGATGCACGCAGCGACGACGATATCTCCAGACACGTCAACAGCCATCGTCCAGCATCGTTTGTCTGGTGCGAGCCGGACGACGGTGTGCGTTTCGATCGCGGCGACAATTGGCCGCCCGTTTGCGACGCCCGCGACCCGATGCTGCGACGGCTGCGACGGCCTCCATACCCTGTAGCGCAGCTCGCCCAGAGGGCGGAGTGTGCCACTCGACAGATCCGCGCGCCACAATCGTGATGTCCATCCGTCGTACGATACGCACACGCTGCCAGTGACACCGATCGGCGGCGTCGTGCACTCGACGCTGAGATGTGATGTGACGATCTCGGTCGTGTTCGTCCCATCCACGTGGAAGAGCCGCTTGGTTTCACGCCAGTCGGTCAACAGCGATGTGCGGGAGGGCTCCTGCCACACCGACGCCAACGCGAGTGCGCTGGTGCCGCCGTCGTTGAACGGCATGTCGATGTAACTCTGTTTGTCGGCCATCACAGTCCAACGAGTGGTCGTGAACGACGATGAATCGACGCGGCCTTCGAGCCGCTCGAACTGACGGCCACGTCGTGCGAACGCGCGCCATCGCCCGTCGGTCGCCGTGCTCACGCTCGTAATGTCAACGTCTGGCAGCGCCAGTGTCCAGAGCATGTGGCCACTGCCCAGATCTTCCGCCCGCAAAGTGCTCGCCCCGCGTTGGCGATCGAGAACGAGGAGCCGTTGATCGTCGATCACCGCGACGTCTGATGCGCGAATCTCACGTTGCCAGCCGTCGAACGCACCGGCAATGAAGGTGATCGGTAGTGGCACTCCCTCCGGGTTGTCTTCGTACTCAGCGGTCTCCTCGTGGTCGCCGACCAGCACAAAGTGTGTGGCGTCCGGCGTCACGCGAACGGAGCTGTACCCGCCGTCGAATGATCGCGTTGCGAGTGACGTCACCGGGACGAGCTTTTCTGCGAAGGGAGGCATGTCGGCGACGAGGGGATCGGCGACGGCATGGAGGAGGAACCAGGGTGAACCGACAACGAACGCGACGGTCGCGAGGATGGCAACACCGAGACCAGCGCGCCGCGCTGTGCGTGGACCTGTCTGGGCGATGTAGAACGAGGCCATCGCTGCGAGCGCAGCAGTAAACCACGCGCGGTCTCGCACCGCTTCATGCAGCCCGAACAGATCGCTCGTGTTCGCGGCCGCGAAGATCAAGCCGACGAGGACTGGCACGAGCAGGCCCAGCCGTTCGATCCAGGCCCATAGCGGTGTGTCGGGCTCTTCCGGAAGAGATTGACGACGAAGGCTCACGCTCAACACGACGAGCAGCGTGAGCACTGCCATCAGCGTGATGCGCGTGATGCTGGCATTGGGATCGTTGATCGAGGCGACCGCGGTGCCGGCCAGAGCCGCAGCAAGCGCCAGCATCAAGGCTCGTTTCGGCCGGCGAAACGCGAGCAGCGCCGGCGCAAGCACGGCTCCGATGGCGTTGTAGGGCGCGGCGAATATGAACACCAGCAGGATGGCCGCGCGACGTGCCACGCCGTAATCTCGCGTGACCGCCGGTGCCACGATGAGGTGATCGACGCGGTCGAGCGCTCGCTGCACGCGAGCGGCGTCGGCCTCGACGATGGGCATCGACCAACGGCGCGACTGGCGGCCAATCGCGATCAGCTCGATCCGTCCACGTGTGGCGGACAGTCGCAGCTCGCTCAGCTGGTCAAAGCTGATCATCTCGACGCGGCTTGCTCGCTGGAGAACCGTCGGCAGGTCGGTGAGTTGCGCGGTTGCCTCGCTAGCGTGCGACGAGTTCTCAATCCAGGCAAACGTCACACGATCGCGATCGAGCACCACGTAGCGGCCCCGTTCCGATGAAGCGACCACCAGCAACTCGATTGGCGCCGGCGTCGCATGGGTCGCCGCCACGCGGTCGCGGATC
>DATCXH010000261.1:0-5208 GCA_036565925.1 Vicinamibacterales bacterium | reverse complement strand
ACTTCGAATGCTGCGGCGTTCACGCCGGCAATCAGCAGAAAGACCAGCTTGGCGTAGAACGCAACGTTGTTGACGTATTGGTCTGGAGCCCCGACGAAGAAGATGACGCCTGTGACCGCGGAGATGGCGAAGCCGAACTTGCCCCACGGCACGAGCGACCACGCGGCGTGCAACGGCACTCGGCGAAATGCACCGAGCAGACGCAGATCGAAGAACCCGATGACGCCGACGAGCAGTGACAGCCCGACGAAATGGGCGATTTCACAAGCTGGCCACAGCCACGGCACATCGCGGATGAACTCCGACACCTGCGTCGCGCGAAGCCACGTCGCAAAGACATCCACCATCTCGTGCATCGTCGTCTCCCTGGCTACACGTAGGCCATGTAGCGCCCAGTGATGATGGCGGCCAGCCACAGCGCCAGCGACACCGCGGCGAGCGCTTTTGCCGTCATCGGAGCGTCGCTTGAAACCGGGTTGTGCGCGAAGACCGACCGCCTGATCGTCATCAGCACGATGACGGCGAGGACGATGATTCCGAGCTTGGCCATGAACACAGCGGTGGTGCCTTTGGTCGTCGCGTCAGTCATGAACAGCAACACGCCTGATATCGCGTTGACCCAGAAGCCGGCCCACATGATCGGAAACAGCCGACGCAGAGGTTCGAGCGGCATCTGCGAGGCCGCACCGAGCAGGCGCAGATCGACAACGGCGCTCGCACCAACGAGCACGCCGAGTCCCAACGTGTGGAGCGTCAGCACCGCCGGATAGGCCCAGATCGATCCGGATTCACGGAGCCACGACGCAAACTCTGTGCTTTCGACCGATGCCAGGAAGTCCATCATGCGCGCGGAGTCTGCAAGGCATCCGCCACTGGATCGAGCGTTCGCACCGAACAAAATCGCGGGGTTTTTGAACGTTGCCAGCGCAACGCAAGCGGATCGTGGGAACTATTCAGCGGCGGATGTGAAAAATCACGAGCCGCGCCGGGGCGCGGGGGATCCCCCGCGCCCCGGCCTCCTCTCTAGGCGGCCTTGACCGTCTTGTTCTCTTCGGCGCCCGTGATCTCCACTTTCTTCGGGGCCGCAGCCGCCGGTGTCTCAGGCAGAGGGACGGTGATCTCCAACACGCCTCCTTCGAACGTCGCCGTGATCTCGTTGACCTTCACGGCTTCGGGCACCGGAACGGTTCGCACGAACTTTCCGTACGTCCGTTCGTTGCGATACCACTCGTTCTTCTTCTCCTCGTTCTCGAGTGTTCTTTCACCTTCGATCGTGAGCACGCCGTCCGTGACGGTAATTCCGATCTCCTCCTTCTTCATACCGGGAAGCTCCACGCGCACGGTGAGGCGATGATCGCGCTCGAACGCCTCCACCGGGGGCATCCACGCCACATCAGTAAACGGTTTTCCGAGACGGGTCCCCGGCCAGTCGCCGCCTTCGAAGAACCGGTCGAAATCGCGGAATACACGCCGCATGAAAGCGCGCGGCTCAATGCGTGCCAATTCGGTGTTCGTGAACATCACGCACCTCCTTACCAGGTACGAACCCACGCGTCGTACCTCGGTCCTCCTCACGTCAGCGTCGGCGAACGCGTTCACCCCGTGTCGTGAGGGATCCCGATGAGTCACGGCGTCGCCATGGGCGCGAACGCCGTCGTCTGAGCACGAACAATCCTTCATCAATGCTCAATAGACCCGCAGCCACGAGCTGCCGCAACGCTTGCTCGCAGTTCACCGCGTCGGTGTTGAACAACCGCAGCGCTTGCGCGAGTGTCAGATTCAATCCGGGCATGGACTCGAATTCAGCCCGGATCCGACATTGAAGATCCGGATCGCTCGGCTCGCCCGCCGCGCTCTTCTGCAGAACGGATGATTCGAGTGCCATGGCCGTGCTCCCTGGGTCGCTGCCGGTCGAACAACCACGCCGACGGGGGACAGCAGCGTCCGGACACGACTGTCTCGAGCAACGAATGTGCCTCGGGCAATGACCGTGTGGTCGCGCACATTGGCGTCGGCGGCACGAGGCCCCCCGCGCCGATTGGGGGTGTTTTCGCAGCCTCGCGAATTAATTCGCACCATCGACGACGGCGCGTATAGACACTCGCCATTTCCCATGACAAAACGCCTTCTCGCACTGTCTTCACGGCTGGCCGTGCGCTTGCACTGCACCTCGTGCAGAACGGAGGAAGGGCGATATGTTCGACACAATCACCGGGAAAGCGCTCCACCTTCCAAGTCACGCAACGTTGCCGATCATCGTGTCGACGACGGCACAAGCATTAGCTGTGACGACGATTCTGGTGTTGCCCGCCCTCTTCGTCGCGGAGCAGATCCCCGAGATCCCGACGATGATGGCGTTCGTCGCCCCTCCTCCAGCTCCACCTGCTCCACCACCGCCGCCGGTATCGCGTCCTGCGCCGGCCAAGCCGGTCGCGCAGACGGTGCCGGCGCCGTCGACCAGTGCGCTGGTTGCGCCAGTCGAGGCGCCGAAGACGATCGAGCCCGAGCCCGCAGGGCCGGAATATCTGGATGAAGGCGTGCCGGGGGGTGTCGAGGGTGGTGTCCCCGGCGGAATCGTCGGTGGCGTGCTCGGCGGACTGCCGGAACCACCACCACCGCCTCCGCCACCAGCTCCGCCACGAGGACCGGTTCGCGTCGGCGGACAGATTCAGGCACCGACGTTGATCCATCGCGTCGAACCCTACTATCCACCAACGGCTGTCGACGCGCGGCTTCAAGGCGTCGTGATTCTCGAGGCCATCGTCGATCGTGACGGGTCGGTCGCCGAGGTCAAAGTACTGCGGAGCGTGAATCCGCTGCTCGATCGCGAGGCCGTACTCGCGGTGAAGCAATGGCGGTATTCACCGCTGGTGCTGAATGGCATCCGCGAGCGCTTCGTATTGACCGTGATGCTGTCGTTTTCCATCGAGACCAGGAGCTAAGGAGGTCGGCCATGGCCAGAACTGCAATCGCTGTGCAGCAGACCGTTTGGGACTGTCGCTTCAGCCGGCCGGGGTTCCGGTTGTTCAGTTTGAGTGAGCCGTTGCAACCGGAAAGTCTCTGGGTGTGCACGCGCACCGGCAAGTGCCGCAACGTCACCGACGAAGAATGCGAAAAGTGCCCGCACTGGCAGATGGGGGACGAACCGAACTAGGTGGTGGGTGGTGGGTGGTGGGGTAGTAGTTAAGAGACGAGCGGTTCACGCGCTGCGCGCGAAGTAATCGATCACAGCCGCCGCTGCCTTGGCCCCCACCACCGAGGCGAGCTCTTCGCGCGTTGCTCGGCGCACACCGGCCAGACTGCCAAATGTGGTCAACAGTGCGCGACGACGGTTCGCGCCGATGCCCGGAATCGAGTCCAATTCAGACCGCAGATCGCGCATCGAGCGCGCCTTGCGGTGGAAGGTCACCGCAAACCGGTGTGCCTCGTCGCGGATCCGTTGAATCAGCAGCAACGCGGGATCGTTCTCCGCCAGCGCCAACGGCGCCTGACGATCTCTCGTATAGAGCAGTTCTTCCTTCTTGGCGATACCGACCGCAACGAGATTCGCCAGCCCGGTCGACTCGAGCGCTTCGTACGCCGCCGACAGCTGCCCCTTGCCGCCGTCGATCACGATCAAATCGGGGAATGGGCCACCGGCTTCGAGCACCGCCCGATAGCGCCGCTGCACGACCTCACGCATGGCGGCGAAGTCGTCGGAGCCGAAGTGAACGTCACGAGCTTCGGCGAGTCGAGCCGTAGCCGAAGGCGGACCGATCGACGCTGCACGGCGAATACCCCGTATTCGAAACTTCCGGTATTCGCTGCGCTTCATTCGTCCGTCTTCGCACACCACCATCGAGGCGACCGTCTCACTGCCCTGGATGGTGGAGATGTCGAAGCATTCGATGCGACGTGGTATCGCCGGCAAGGACAACTCGACGCGGAGCGTTTCCAACGCGTCGAAATGTGCCGCAGTGATTTCGTTGAACCGAGTGCGATACGAGAGTTCGGCATTGCGGGTCGCCAGTTCCACCAGCGCACGCTTCTCACCCCGCTGTGGCACCAGAATCCGCACCCGCCGCCCAGCCCGCGTCGAGAGCCACTCTTCCATCGCCTCGACGTCCTCGATCTCCACCGGTAGATTGATCTCCGGCGCCGGCGGACGAACCTCGTAGAACTGCCCGAGCGCCGCCTGCATCACGTCGCGGTCACCGCCGGCCAATGCCCCAGGGTCGGTGCTCAACTCGATTCGTTCGACGACGCGGCCGCCGCGAATCTGAAAGACCTGGATCGCGCCGCCGCTCGGCCCGACTTTGATGCCGAACACATCGCGGTCACCCAATCCGGCAGTCGCCACCTTCTGCTGACGGTCGCGCAACGTCTGCACAGTGCGCATCGCGTCACGCAGTTGTGCCGCCTCTTCGAAACGCTCGTGGCGCGCCGCATCCTCCATCCGATCGCGGAGCGTCTCGGCGAGTTCCTCGTTTCGTCCTTCGAGCAGCAGCCTCGTGCTCATCACCGCTTCACCATACCGCTCCTGGGTGCAGATCTCGGCGACACACGGCGCCAGGCAGCGCTTGATGTCGTACTCGAGGCACGGGCGCGCCCGTGTTCCCGTAATGACCTCGTTACAGGACCGGATGCCGAAGAGCCGATGCGCCAGCGTCATCGTCCGCCGACCGAGCTTGGCCGGCAGAAACGGACCGGCGTAGAAGTCGGCGTTGTTTTCGACCGACCGGGCCACGAGCACGCGCGGGAATGCCTCGCTCGTTGTCAGGCGCAGAAACGGATAGTTCTTGTCATCGCGCAGCAGGATGTTGTAGCGAGGCGACCGCTGCTTGATCAGGTTGTTCTCGAGCGCCAGCGCCTCCATCACCGAATCGGTGACGATCACCTCGAGCCGGGCGATGTCGTCGAGGAGGGCGTCGTGGCGCGGGCTCATGCCATAGGCCCCGAGGTAGCTGCGCACGCGGTCGCGGAGCGACCGTGCTTTCCCGACGTAAATCGTCTCGCCGCGCGCGTCCCCCCACAGATACACGCCGGGCTGTTCGGGCAGGCGGGCGATCTGATCCTTGAGGTCGTGAACGGCCATGATCTACTATGCCAGGACCGCCATGCGGCTCGTTGCACAATCCTGGACTCGTTGTGACCCGCGTGGCGGGCCTAGGCGCGCGAAGCGCGCCAAACTATGCTGCCGAACCAGCCACGGGCACAGCTCGTGGCTGG
>DATCXH010000540.1:0-3824 GCA_036565925.1 Vicinamibacterales bacterium | reverse complement strand
CAAGCGCCTGCAGGACGATTACGTCAGCACCGAGCACCTCCTCGTCGCACTCGCGACCGAGGTCGGCCGCTCCCCTGCCGCGCAAGTACTGCAGCGCAACGGCGCGACCAAGGATGCGATCTACGCGGCGCTCACCCAGGTGCGAGGGAACCAGCGCGTCACGTCACAGAATCCGGAATCGACGTATGAGGCGCTCGCCCGCTACGGACGCGATCTGACGGAACTGGCTCGCAAGGGCAAGCTCGATCCGGTGATCGGTCGCGACGAAGAAGTCCGCCGCGTGATTCAGGTCCTCTCTCGCCGGACCAAGAACAATCCGGTCCTCATCGGCGAGCCCGGTGTCGGCAAGACTGCCATCGTCGAAGGGCTCGCGCAGCGCATCGTCCGCGGCGATGTCCCCGAGGGGTTGAAGGACAAGAAGATCTTCGCGCTCGATATTGGCGCTCTGGTCGCCGGCGCGAAGTATCGCGGCGAGTTCGAGGAGCGGTTGAAGGCAGTCCTCAAGGAGATCGCCGAGTCCGAGGGCAAGATTATTCTCTTCATCGACGAGCTTCATACCGTTGTCGGCGCCGGCGCGGCTGAGGGTGCGATGGATGCGTCGCAGATGCTGAAGCCGATGCTGGCGCGTGGAGAGCTGCACACGATCGGCGCCACCACACTCGACGAGTACCGCAAGTACATCGAGAAGGATGCCGCGCTCGAGCGTCGCTTCCAGCCAGTGCTGGTCGGTGAGCCCTCGGTTGAAGACACCATTTCAATTCTGCGTGGTCTGCGCGAGCGATACGAGATCCATCACAAGGTCCGCCTCAAGGACTCTGCGCTGGTCGCGGCCGCGCTGTTGTCGCAGCGCTACATCGCCGATCGCTTCCTGCCGGACAAGGCCATCGATCTGGTCGACGAGGCCGCGTCGAAGCTGCGCATGGAGATCGACTCGATGCCCGTCGAGCTCGATGAGGTCGCCCGCCGCATCATGCAGCTCGAGATCGAGCGCGAGGCATTGCGCAAGGAGACCGACAAGGCATCGATGGAGCGGCTGGCCAAACTCGAAAAGGAGCTCGCCGATCTCAAGGAAGACCAGACGCGGCTGCAAGCGCATTGGCAGCAGGAGAAGGACGCGATCCGCGTGAGCAGCGAGCTGAAGGAGCAGCTCGAAGAGGTTCGTCGTCAGAAGCAGGATGCCGAGCGTGCGGGCGACTTCGCCAAAGCCTCCGAGATGCAGTACGGACGGATTCCCGAGCTCGAACGGAAGATTCGCGAGCAGGAGGACAAGCTCCAGCAGCTTCAACAGACGCACCGGATGCTCAAGGAAGAAGTCGACGAAGAGGACATCGCCGAAGTCGTCGCCAAGTGGACCAACATCCCGGTGAGCCGGTTGATGGAAGGCGAGGTCCAGAAGCTCATTCACATGGAGGAACGACTCCACGCTCGTGTCGTTGGCCAGGACGAGGCTGTCCGCGCCGTCGCCAACGCCATTCGGCGAGCCCGTGCCGGGTTGCAGGATCCCAATCGGCCGCTTGGCAGCTTCATCTTTCTCGGGCCGACTGGCGTCGGCAAAACCGAGCTGGCGCGTGCGCTCGCTGAATTCCTCTTCGACGATGAGCACGCGATGATTCGCATCGACATGTCCGAGTATCAGGAGAAGCACACAGTCTCTCGCATGATCGGTGCGCCGCCGGGATACGTCGGGTACGAGGAAGCGGGTCAGCTCACCGAGGCAGTGCGGCGTCGTCCGTACTCGGTGGTGCTGTTCGACGAGATCGAGAAAGCGCACCCCGAGGTGCTGAACGTTCTGCTGCAGCTGCTCGACGACGGCCGGCTGACCGACGGCAAGGGACGCACCGTGGACTTCAAGAACGCGGTAGTCATCATGACGTCGAACCTGGGCAGCCAATACATCGCCGAGGCATCGGTGGGAACCGAACCGTCGGATCAACTGCCGGAAGGTGTGCGGCGCCAGGTGATGGAGGCACTGCAGCACCACTTCCGGCCGGAGTTCCTCAACCGGATCGATGAGGTGATCTTCTTCCACACGTTGAGCCTCGCGCACATGACCGAGATCATCGACATTCAGATTCGATCGCTGCTCAAACGGCTGGAGGATCGGAAGATTCACGTCGAGCTCACCGATGCCGCCAAGCGGTATCTCGTCGCCGAAGGGTACGACCTTCGCTACGGTGCGCGGCCGCTCAAACGCACCATTCAGCGGCAGGTACTCGATCCACTCGCGCTGCGCGTGCTTCAGGGCGATTTCGGCGAGGGCGACCGCGTGCTCGTCGATGTGGGAGACAATGGAATACGGTTTGAAAAGACCACACCAGTGGCCGCGTAGAGATGGCTAATCTGCGAACCCCTCAGGGGATGAATCCACGAGACCGGCGACCCGGCGATCGCCGTACGCTTGGACCCGCCGGCCGTCCAGGCGGACCGGTCTGGTATGTACTCGGCGCGCTGCTGCTGCTCGCGCTCGTGCAAACCTGGTTTCTCTCCTCGGGTGGCCATCAGATCTCCTACAGTGATTTCAAGCAGGCGGTTCGTGCCGGCCGTGTCGCTGACGTCACCGTCGGCGAGCAGACGATCCTCGGGACCTACAAGACCGAGGTCAATGGCACCAAGACGTTCACCGCTACGCGCATCGAGGATCCGAAGCTGCTCGAGGAGCTCGATGCTGCGGGCGTGAAGTATACCGGCGAGTTCGTCAGCCGCTGGATCCCTGAAGTACTCGGCTGGGTGCTGCCGCTGCTCTTCATCTTCGCCATTTGGAGTTACTTCTCGCGACGCATCAGCGGCGCGGAAGGCGGCGTCATGTCCTTCGCGCGCAGCAAACACCGCGTCTTTGCCGAGGATGACGTGAAGGTCAGCTTCGGCGACGTTGCCGGTGTGGACGAGGCCGAACAGGAGCTCAAGGAGATCGTCGAGTTCCTGCGAAACCCGAAGAAGTACACGGTTCTTGGCGGTCGCATTCCAAAGGGCGTGCTGCTGGTTGGGCCGCCCGGAACCGGAAAGACGTTGCTGGCGCGCGCCGTCGCCGGTGAAGCGAAGGTTCCGTTCTTCAGTCTCAGCGGATCGGAGTTCGTCGAGATGTTCGTCGGCGTCGGTGCTGCGCGCGTTCGCGACCTGTTCTCACAGGCCGAGCAGAAAGCACCGTGCATCATCTTCATCGACGAACTTGACGCGCTCGGACGGGCCCGCATCCAGAGCCCGATGGGATCACACGAGGAGCGCGAGCAGACGCTCAATCAGTTGCTCGCGGAAATGGACGGATTCGATTCCCGCAAGGCGATCATCATCATGGGCGCGACCAATCGCCCGGAGGTACTGGATCCGGCGCTGCTCCGCCCTGGCCGGTTCGATCGGCAGGTGCTCGTCGACAAGCCCGACGTGAAGGGACGCGAGGAAATCCTGTCGATCCACACGAAGAATGTGAAGCTGTCGCCCCAGGTCGACTTACGGGTGGTCGCTGCTCGCACAGCCGGCTTTGCCGGGGCCGATCTCGCCAACCTGGTAAACGAGGCGGCGCTCCTCGCGGCGCGCAAGGACAAGACCGCCGTCGACATGTCCGACTTCGATGAAGCGATCGATCGCCTCATCGCCGGGCTCGAGAAGAAACGTGTGATGAGTCAGCGTGAACGCGAGATTGTCGCGTATCACGAGTCGGGACACGCGATCGTTGCGACTTCCCTTCCGGGCATGGATCCCGTGCACAAGATCTCCATCGTCCAGCGTGGGTTTGGCGCGTTGGGTTACACGATGCAGTTGCCGCTCGAAGATCGCTACCTGATGCAGCGTCGCGAACTCCTCGCGCAACTCGCCGTTCTGCTCGGCGG
>DATCXH010001071.1:0-2145 GCA_036565925.1 Vicinamibacterales bacterium | reverse complement strand
GTATCTGCCGGGTAGCCGGCGCGCCGCATCAACGGCCACGTGATCGATCCGAGCATCACGGTATTCGCGACACCGCTGCCCGACACCGCACCGAGCAGATAGCCCGCGACCGTGATCGTTCGCCCGGGTCCGGCGCCATCGCCCGAGCGGCCGATCGCCGCCATCGTCCAGTCCACGAAGAAGCGTCCGGCGCCGCTGTATTCGAGAACCGCGCCGTAGATCGTGAACAGGATGATGTAGGTGGCGGTCACGTCGAGCGGCACGCCAAAGATTCCTTCGAGCGTCATGTACAGCGTGCCGACGAGACGGGCGATCGAATAGCCGCGATGCGCGATCAGATCGAGGCCGACGCGATCGAGCAGCGGACCGTAGTAACCGTAGGCGAGAAACAGCAGCGCGGTGATCGGAAGGACCCATCCCGACGTGCGGCGCGTCGCTTCGAGCACGAGGCCGATGGTGACGATGCCGAGCACGATGTCGGTCGACGTCGGCGTCGCGGCTCGGTGCACGAAGGCGTCGAGATCGAGGAACGGCCATAGCAGGGCGACGAGCGACAGCACGATCAACGCTGCATTGACGAGAGTCGCAGTGTGCGTGCTTTTGATCCGTCCGCCTTCGCCTGCGGCTTCGGCGCGACTCCCCGCAGACGGCGCGCCTTCTTCTTGCGTGGAGCGACTGAGGAAAGTGATGAGAAGAACCAGCAGGAGAAAGCTGATTCGATACGAGTGCGTTTCGACATATGCGACGGCCCAGTAGAGGGCGTACGCCGCCAGAGCGAACGCGAGGACGGCAATCAGCCGTTCACTCCTCGGAGGTCTAGTCTCCTCGGTCTCGCTCACGCTCACTGCCTGGTTCACGCGACTGGTCAGTTCGTCCACGCGTGCTGGTCGCGGTAATAGCGAATCGCACCCGGGTGGAAGGGAATGGGCGATCCTGTTGTCGCGGTCTTGACTGACAGCACTTTGGCTTGTGGATGGATGGTCGCCAGCTCCGGCTGCTTCTCGAACAGCACGCGGGTGATGTCGTGCGCCAGATCCTCGGGCATCGTGTCCGAGACGACGAGCAGAACGCTGACGCCGACGACCGGCACGTCGCTGTCTTGCTGATACATGCCTTTCGGGATGATGGCCTTGTAGTAGAGCGACGGACCGTATGTTTTCTCGAGCTGCGGCAGCATCGAGTCGGTCGCGATGAATCGTGCGCGGGTGCGTGGCGTGTTCACGAGATCGAGCACCGATGCCGTCGGCAGACCGCCATTCCAGAAGAACGCGTCGATCTTCCCGTCCTTCAGCGCATCGACTGACTGTGCGACGCCGAGGCTTTGTGGCCGGATGTCGTTGGCACCGACGCCTGCCGCTTCGAGGATCCGGTAGCCCAGCGTCGCGGTGCCCGAGCCAGCTGCGCCCATCGAAACGGTGCGTCCCTTCAGCTGCGTGACGTCAGTGATGCCGGAGTCGGCGAGTGTGACCAGGTGGGTGTAGCTCGAATAGAGGACTGCCAGCGTCCGCAGCGGTATCGCGCCAAAGTCCTTGAAATCATCGCGCGCGAGGACAGCATCCTGCGCGGCGTCGGACATCGTGAAGGCGAGATCTGAGGTGCCCTGCTTCACGAATTTGAGGTTGTCGATCGATGCGGCGGTGACTTCCGCCGTTGCCTCGGTGTTGGGCAGACTTTCGGTGATGACCTTCGCGATGCCGCCGCCGTAGGGATAGAACACGCCTCCGGTGCCACCGGTCGCAATCGAGAGACGACGTTTGCCGCCGTTGCTTGAATTGCTGGGCGAGCACGCGGACAGCGCGAGGAGAAGAAGCACACACAGGGCCAGCCACCGCGCTGCCCGCTTCGATGCCCGGGCACAATGCCATCGCATAGCCGACCACTATACTGAACTCTCATTGATGCTCGTCACCCTTGATGACATTCGCGCCGCTGCGACGCGGATTCGCGGAATCGCGCGCCGAACACCTGTCCTGGAAATTGAGTTGCCAGAGCGTGGGGTTCGTGGAGGCGGGTCTTTAGACCCGCCTTGTCTCGCGCTCAAGTGCGAAAACCTGCAACCGAGCGGCGCCTTCAAGCTTCGCGGCGCGTGCAACCTGGTGGCGCAGCTGCAACCCGCGGCGAGAGCCGCTGGCGTGATTACCTATT
>DATCXH010000428.1:0-3002 GCA_036565925.1 Vicinamibacterales bacterium | reverse complement strand
AGCTTCACCTACATCGACGACTGCCTCGAAGGGACGTTGCGTTTGATGGACAGCGACGTCGCCGAGCCGTTGAACGTCGGCAGCGAGCAACTTGTGACGATCAATCAGCTGGTCGACATCGTCGAGTCGATCGCCGGCGTGAAGTTGAAGCGACGCTACAAGCTCGATGCGCCCAAGGGCGTGCGTGGCCGCAACAGCGATAACACGCTGATCAGGCAGCGTCTGGGCTGGGCACCGTCGATCCGACTCGAGGAAGGCATGCGCCAGACCTACCAATGGATCCACGCGCAGATGTCACAGGCGCGCGGCCGCGTTCTGGCATAGCCGTCGTCAGTCGGTCTCGTTCCTCCCCGACTGAGACGTCATGAAGGTCTGCTCCGCCTGCACGCATCGATTCGGGGGTGCGGAGTGGAGATGCCCTCGCTGCAACTGGACGGCCGACATCCGCGACGGTGTTCGCGTCCTAATGCCCGAAGCCGGAGACGGTGTGCCTGGTTTCGAGGCGGCGTTCTTCGACCGTGTAGACCAGGCCGAGCGGGAGCACTTCTGGTTCCAGGGCCGCATGGCGCTCATCGAGCACGTCCTCAACCGATTCTTCCCTCGCGCAGAGACGTTTCTCGACGTGGGCTCCGGAACAGGCCACGTCGTCGCCGCACTCCGCCGGCAGCGCCCGTCGATGCGCGTGACCGCTGCCGAGGCCTTCAGCGACGGGCTGCGCATGACCGCCAAACGGGCCACAGGAGTCGAGCTCATTCAAACTGATGCCCTGCACCTCCCCTATGATGCTGAGTTCGACGTGGTTGGGGCCTTCGACGTCATCGAGCACATTGCTGACGATGGTGTAGCAGTGCGCGAGATGGTGCGCGCAGTACGGCCTGACGGCGGCCTCATCTTTACCGTCCCGCAACATCGGTTTCTGTGGAGTCCCTTCGACGACTATGTCCATCATCACCGGCGATACTCGCGTCCGGAGATGCGGCGACTGCTCGAGAGCGCCGGCTGCGATGTTGTCTTCGTCACGTCGTTCGTCTCATTGCTGCTTCCGGCGATGTTCCTGGCTCGCATGGTTCGACGCGCGCATCGTGACGATCCGTTGTCGGAGTTTCACGTCTCCGGTTGGATGAATCGACTCGGCCGCTCGCTGCTCACAATGGAACGATGGCTCATTGGCCGTGGCATGACGTTCCCTGCCGGCGGGTCGCTGCTTGTGGTTGCGCGAAAGCGCAGTGAGTGACGCCGCGACTCGCCTCAATGCCACAGCGCGCTGCGATATGATGCGCCCGTGACGCCGTTTGCGCGGAGCAGAACTGTTTCGGTTGTGGTACCCGTGTACAACAGCGCGGCCACGCTACCGGTGCTCATCGACCGTCTCATCGCCGCACTTCAGCCATTAGTGTTCGAGTTCGAGATCATCCTGGTGAACGATGCCAGTCGAGACAACAGCTGGGATGTCATCGAACAGCTCTCCCGCTCCGACGAGCGGGTTCGAGGCATCGATCTCGCGCGCAATCAGGGTCAGCACAACGCGCTGCTGTGCGGCTTTCGCGCCGCACGATTGGGAGTCATCGTCACGCTCGACGACGACCTGCAGCACCGCCCTGAAGAGATCGCCAGGCTCCTCGAAAAGCTCGAAGACGGGTACGACGTTGTGTACGGTGCACGGAAGGCCCACGGCCACGGTCTCCTCAGGAACATCGCGTCGCGGATCACCAAGATCGCGCTGCAGACGGCCATGGGCGCGGAGACGGCCGAGACCTTGAGCCCGTTCCGCGCCTTGCGGACGTCGGTTCGCGATGCCTTTGCCGGCTATCACGGGCCGTACGTCAACATCGATGTCCTGCTGACGTGGGGAACGTCGCGATTCGGCGCGGTCCAGGTCACGCATGCGCCACGCGAGACGGGCGCATCCAACTACACGGTGCGCCTGTTGCTGCGCCATGCCTTGAACATGATCACGGGATTCAGCACGATGCCGCTGAAAATGGCCAGCCTCATGGGGTTCATCTTCACGGCATTCGGGATGCTGGTGCTCGCCTTCGTGCTCATTCGCTACGCAATCGCGGGTGGTGGCACGCCGGGCTTTCCGTTTCTCGCCTCCATCATCGCGATTTTTTCAGGCGCGCAATTGTTCGCCATTGGCATGATCGGCGAGTATCTTGCCCGGATGCATTTCCGTCTCATGGATCAACCGGCATACGTGGTGCGCGCCACGACACTGCCAGTGCACGAAAAGGACGCCGTTTGACCGAGAAGCTCACTGTCGATCAAATCCGCGAGTTCTGGACCACACAGGCGCTCGATCACCGGGAGTCACCATCCGCGTCCTGGTCGGACCGTATGGTCATCGAGTTGGAGATTCGTGAGATGTCAAAGCGACTCACGACCGGTGATCGGGTGCTCGATGTCGGATGCGCCAACGGTTATTCGACCGTGCGCTACGCGCGCGACAAAGCGATCACCATCCGCGGCGTGGACTACATTCCGGAAATGATTGCGCACGCCAAAGCGCGCTTGGAGAGCGAGCCGCGGCTGGCCAGCACCATCGAGTTCGCGGTCGGCAACATCCTTCAGCTCGACGAGCCCTCTGCTACCTACGACAAGGTGATCGCGACTCGCGTCATCATCAACCTCGCAGCGTGGGACGCACAGATTCGCGGCATGGAGGAATGCGCGCGTGTGCTGAAACCCGGTGGCATCCTCCTCCTGTCGGAAGCCACGGTCCAGGGATGGACCAAGCTCAACGAGTTTCGCGGCGAGTGGGGACTTCCGCCCATTCCGATGCCGTCGTTCAACACCTACATCGATCAACCACGGCTGGTCTCGGCGGTGAGTCGATCGCTGGAACTACTCGAGACCGTAGACTTCGCCAGCACCTATTACGTCGGCACACGCGTGTTGAAACCGTTGCTGGCGCAGGTGGCGGGCACGTCAGCTCGCATAGCCGACCCGGAGATGCATTGGAATCGGTGGGTCGCGGCGCTGCCAGCTGCGGGCGATTACGG
>DATCXH010001007.1:0-8694 GCA_036565925.1 Vicinamibacterales bacterium | reverse complement strand
TTCGTCAACATCCGCCTCCGCCCGTGGCTGCGACGGCTCATCACCCGGCTCGTGGCGATCGTGCCGGCGGTGATCGTCGTCATTCTGTATGGCGAGCGGGGAACGGGCGCGCTGCTGGTGTTGAGTCAGGTGGTTCTCAGTCTCCAGCTCCCGTTTGCCGTCATCCCGCTGGTCAGCTTCACGAGCGACCGCCGAAAGATGGGTGACCTGGTCGCACCGCGATGGATGCAGATCCTCGCGTGGATTGTCGCGGTTATCATTGCGGCGCTGAACGTGTACCTCCCGTATTCCCTTTTCGTTGGCTAGCGATGTATCGATCGATTCTCGTCGCCGTCGAGAACTCGCCGGCGGATCGCACGATCCTGACGCACGTGCGCGAGCTGGCGTCGCTGACCGGCGCTGAGCTGCTACTCGTCCACGTCGCCGACGGCTGGGCGGCACGCCACTTCGATCAGCTGAAGCTGCGCGAGTCGGAAGAAATGAAAGCGGATCGCGCGTACCTCGAGCAACTTGCCGCCGAGCTCAGCGGGGCATCGCTCAAAGTCAGCACCGAGTTGGCCATGGGCGATCCAGCCACCGAGCTCATTCGGCTGTGCAGGGAACGCAACGTCGATCTCATCGCGATGTCCACACACGGGCACCGTTTCCTCCAGGACGTGCTGCGCGGGACGACCGTGGACAAAGTGCGCCACCTCGTCACGATTCCGGTCCTGCTGCTGCGCGCGCAGTGACACAATCGACGCCATCCTGAGCGACGTCGAGGGATGACACTGCGTTCGGATATCGCCACGCCCGACGGCAAACGCCGCTACGTGCGGCATCTCTTTGCCACCATCGCCGATCGCTATGACTTCATCACTGGCTTTCTCTCCTACGGCCTGGACCGGCACTGGAAGCAGCGGTTGATCCAGATGGCCGAGCTGCGCGCGAGCGATCGCGTGCTCGATCTTGCGTGTGGTACCGGCGATATCTTGTTTGCCGCCGTGCCACCGGCGCGATCGGGTGTCGGTCTCGACGTCACGCACCGGATGCTGCAGCTCGCCCAACAGCGGCGCAACGATCCGCGCACGCCGCTGGTGACGGCCGACATGTTGGCGCTGCCGTTCGTTGATGGCGGCTTCACTGTGGTCACGACCGGGTATGGGCTGCGCAATGTGCCTGATCTGGAGCAGGCACTGCGTGAAATCCATCGCGTGCTCGCGCCCGGCGGTCGCTTGCTATCCCTCGATTTCAACCGTCCGGCGAATCCGATCGTCCGCGGCGCCTATCACGCGTATCTCACCATCGTCGGCTCGCTGCTCGGTTTCGCGTTGCATGGCGATCCAGACACGTATCGCTACATCCCCGAGTCGATCCGGAGCTATCCGGGCGCGAAAGCCGTGGCGGAATCAATGACCCATTACGGTTTCAGCGACGCGCGCGTGTTCCCAGTGCTTGGCGGCTTGATGGCGATTCACATCGCACGCAAACCGCTTTAGCCGCTTTCCGCTTCTGATCGAGCGCCAACCCGCCGATACACTATCGACGGAGTGACACACGTGCGCGTGCTCATTGCCACCGTAACCGCAGGTGGTGGACACCTTCAGGCCGCCGCGGCCCTCGACGAGGCCTGGACGACTGCCTATCCCTCAGATGAGGTCAAACGAGTCGATCTGCTGGACCTGGTGCCGAAGGTGCAGCGGAAGTTCTACGCCGAAGGCTACGTCAAGCTGATTGCCCACGCGCCCGAGTTGTACGAGCTGTTCTTCAACAGGACTGACAACCCCAAACGTCTCCGCGAGCTTTCGACGTTGAGACGACGGTTTGCGGAACACACGAACCGGAAGTTTGTTCGCCTCGTGAACCAGTTCAAACCGGACGTGGTGCTGTGTACGCATTTCCTGCCGCTCGAAGTGCTCGGTTCGCTCACGAACCGCACGCCCTCCACTCGCGCCGCGGAGAGGAGCGCGCGCCACCATCCCTACGTTGTGTGCGTGGTCACAGACTTCGATGCTCATGCGCTGTGGATGGAGCCGGGAGTCGATTTGTATTGCGTGGCCGCTGAGGAGACCAAAGCTCGTCTGGTCGCGCGTAAGGTCAATGCCGAGAGCGTGGTCGTTACCGGCATCCCGATCGGCGGACGCTTTTCGCAGCCGATCGACGCCGCCGTTGTCCGGAGACGACGGGGGCTCCGCGACGATCTGCCGACCGTCCTGGTGCTCGGTGGTGGATTTGGGATGGGACCAGTGGCGGAGATCCTCGAGTCGCTGGACAGCATCGAGAGCGAGTTTCAGATCGTGGTGGTCGCTGGCCGTAACGCGGACCTGCGGCGCGAACTCGCGGTACAGGACCGTCGTCATCCGACGCACGTGCTCGGCTTCGTGACGAACATGCACGAGATGATGGCCGTCGCCGATCTCATCGTCACTAAGCCCGGTGGTCTGACGACCGCCGAGGCACTTGCGCTCGGCAAGCCACTGTGCATCCTCAATCCGATTCCCGGGCAGGAAGCGGCGAACAGCGACTTCCTGCTCGAGCGCGGTGCTGCAGCCAAGGTGAACCGCGTCGAGGATCTGCCGTTCCGGGTCGGTCGACTTCTGGGCTCACCGAAGCTGAAGGAAAGGGCGGCGTGCGCCCGTGCGCTCGGACGGCCGGATGCGGCGGCTGCGGTGTGTGAGGCTACCGCTCGAGCCAGGGCTGAAGGGCGCTCTCGAAGAAATCCAGCAGATCCTGTTCGGTGACGTGATCCGGGAGCGCGTCTCGCTTGACCGGTCGCTCCTCTTCAATCGTCCGCGAGCCACGCGTGCGGCGGATCCTTCCGATGACGGTCGGCGCATCACCATCGGTCTCCAACGCGAGCTCGATGAAATCGTCGCGGCCTCGATCGAGTGCCAGACGCACTCCGCGCCCGGGTGTCGAGACGGTGAATGCGTAGCCTTCGGCCTGAAGTGCGTTGCCGATCTGGCGCACGAGCGGCACGGCGATCTGCGACAAGAAGCGGTCGTAGGTGCCTTCAGCATCCGCGGCCTGCTGCCGTCGGCGCTGTGCGTGCTCGCGTGCTGCGGCGATCGCGGCCTGCAGGCGTCTTCTGACGTGAGAAACTTCCACCAACGCACTCCTTCAGTCGTACGGGTTAGATTGCGCTCGCGCGACGCAGGTCCTCGATCTCGCCAATCGTCATACCGATTTCGGCAAGGACCTGCGCGGTGTGCTGCCCCAGTGTCGGCGGCGCGGATCGAACACTGCCTGGCGTCTCCGACAACTTGATCGGCACGCCCAGTACTTTGATCATCCCAGCCGCGGCGTGCTCAACCGACTCGATCATGCCGCGCGCGATCAGCTGAGGATCGGAGAGTGCATCGGGCACATCACGTACCGAGCCGCACGGAACGCCGGCGCGCGTGAGCTGCTCGTTCCAGTACGCGCGCGACTGCTGCCGCATGATCGGCGCCAGCCGCTCACGCAGTTCACGGTGATGAACGACGCGCGACGGGTTGGTCGCGAAACGCTCGTCACTCAGGAGCGCCTGCTGCCCGGTCGCCGCGCAGAATCGGCGGAACTGATCGTCGTTCCCGACGGCGAGGAACAGCTCGCCATCATTGGCGCTGAACGTGTCATACGGCGCGATCGTCGCGTGACGATTGCCAACACGCTGCGAGATCGTCGCGGTCGTCAGATGCATCGACGCGTGATAGGTGAGCAGTGACACGACTCCGTCCAGCATGCCCACGTCGACCTGCTGACCGCGTCCGGTCCGATCCCTCGAGTACAGCGCCAGCACGATCCCTTGAGCGGCGAGGAGGCCAGCGACGAGATCCGCAACGGCCACGCCGACGCGGTACGCCGGACCGTCAGCCGGACCGGTGACGCTCATCAGGCCGCCTTCGGCCTGCATCACCGCGTCATAGCCGGCCTGGTTCCGTCGCGGTCCCGTCTGACCGAATCCCGAAATCGAGCAGTAGACAAGACCCGGGTGCGTCGCCGCGACCCCGGCGTAGCCAAGTCCCAGGCGATCGAGTGTGCCCGGTCGGAAGTTTTCCACCAGCACATCGGCGCGGTCGAGGAGCCGATCGAGAGCCTTGCGTCCGCCCGGTTGCTTGAAATCAAGCGTGACGCTCTCCTTGTTGCGGTTGATGCTGAGGAAGTAGGCGCTTTCACCGGCGACAAAGGGCGGTCCCCAGGCCCGCGTTTCGTCGCCCCGACCGGGCTGCTCGATCTTGATGACGCGCGCGCCCATGTCGGCCAGCAGCATCGTGCAGTACGGGCCGGACAGCACGCGAGTCAGATCCAGAACCGTCAGGCCAGCCAGTGGTCCGCCGCCCTTCGACTCGCTCCGCTCGCTCGGGGCAAGAGGCATCCGCCCATTTTAGTGGCCAACTTGAATCGCCCGTTCGTCGTCACAATTAAGTAGACGGGCCCGAACGCGCCGACCTAACCTTTGACCTTTGCCTTTTTGACCTTTGATCTTCTGAATGACGGCGTCTGATTACGCGAGGGCGCGGCGGGTGCTGGCGCGCCGCGACCCGGTCATCCGTGATCTGATGCGCCGCTACGGCGAGTGTGGGCTGGCGAAGGCGCAGCGCACCGACCCGTTTCGCGCATTGCTCCACGCGATCATCGCGCAGCAACTCTCGACGAAAGCGGCGGCGACGATCGAGGGTCGGTTCGCGGCCTTGTTCGATGGCCGCCCCACCGCCGCTGCGATCGCCGCGATGCCAGACGAGCGGCTTCGCGTGGTCGGGATCAGTCCTCAGAAGCTTGGATATATCCGGGATTTGTGCGCGCGCACACTGGACGGCTCGCTGTCGCTCGAGGCTCTCGACACCTTGCCCGACGAAGAGGTCATCGTTGCCCTGACCAATGTGAAGGGCATCGGCCGCTGGACGGCTGAGATGTTCCTGATGTTCCGTTTGCACCGGCCGGATGTGCTGCCGGTCGGGGACCTTGGCATTGTGAAGGCCGTCCAACGAGCATATAAGCTTCGTCTTGCGCCGACGCCCGTTCGGCTGACTCGTCTGGGCGAGAATTG
Source organism: Vicinamibacterales bacterium (assembly GCA_036565925.1). Lineage (GTDB taxonomy): Bacteria > Acidobacteriota > Vicinamibacteria > Vicinamibacterales > UBA2999 > Gp6-AA40. Next base: position 3,686 of record DATCXH010001007.1, on the reverse strand, counting down.
GCGGCCGTATCGCTCCGTCGCCTGCTGGTACCTGTGGGCGAGTCTCGACAACAAAGCTACGTAGAAGAGTCACTGTCATGTATACACGAGCGTTTATTTCCCTCCTCACTGCGCTCCTGCTGGCGATAGCCGGGCTGACGACATCATTCGCTCAGAATCGCGGCCCCGCGGCATCGGCCGACATTCCTCGTCTGCAGTTCGAGAAGTACACCTTGCCGAACGGGCTCGAGGTGATTCTCAGTCAGAAGCGCGGGCTGCCAATGGTGGCCGTGAATCTCTGGTATCACGTCGGCCCCGCCAACGAGGAGAAAGGGCGCACCGGATTCGCCCACCTCTTCGAGCACATGATGTTCCAGAGCTCGAAGCACGTGCCTCCCGATTCGCACATCCGACTGCTCGAAGCGGCAGGTGCGAGCGACTTGAACGGCACGACCGATTACGACCGCACGAATTACTTCGAGACGGTCCCCGCGAATCAAGTGGAGCTCGCACTGTGGCTCGAGTCCGATCGCATGGGCTACCTGCTCGACAAAGTCGATCAGGCCGCGCTGTCGAATCAGCAGGATGTGGTCCGCAACGAACGGCGTCAAAGCATCGAGAACGAGCCATACGGGCTGGCCGAGGAAACGCTGATTCAGTCCTTGTTTCCTTCCGGGCATCCGTATTACGGCAATGTCATCGGATCGCACGAAGACATTCAGGCCGCGAAGCTCGAGGACGTGAAGAAATTCTTCCGTCAGTACTACGCGCCCAATAACGCCAGCCTGGCGATCGTCGGTGACTTCGAGCCGGCGCAGATGAAGGCGCTGGTGCAGAAGTACTTCGGCACGCTGAAGCGAGGTCCGGCAGTTCCGGCGATTAAGGAGGAGCCGGTGAAGATCACGTCCGAGCGGCGCAAGGTCGTGAACGCTCGCGTGGAACTGCCTCGCGTGTACATGGCGTGGCTGACCTCGCCGATCCTCAAGCCTGGCGACGCCGACGCCGACATCGCCGCAACCATCCTCGGTGGCGGCCGCTCGAGTCGTCTCTACAAGAAACTGGTCTACGAAAAGCAGATTGCCCAGGACGTGACCGCCCAGCAGTACTCGCTGATGCTCGGGTCCATCTTCCAGATTCAGGCCACCGCCCGACCCGGACACACGCCGGAGGAACTCGAGAAGGCGCTCGAAGAGGAATTGTCGGCGTTTCGGTCCAAACCGGCCGAGACCGCGGAAATTCAGCGCGCGCGCAACATGATCGAGACCAACATCATCGGCGGTCTCGAGCGACTGGGTGGTTTCGGTGGCATCGCAGATCGTCTCAACAGCTACAACCACTATCTCAAGAACCCCGATTATCTGCAGCAGGACATCCAGCGCTATCGCGCGGTGAATGCGTCCACCCTGCAGACGTTTGCGCGCGATCAACTTGCGCCGACGGCGCGTGTCGTGATGCACGTGGTGCCTGGCCAGCCGGCAGCGCAGCCGCAGGTGGCCACGCCTCCTACGTCCAAGGCGGCGGAGGGCGAAGGCAGTGAATCGATCAATGTCGACGAACCGTGGCGCAATGAGATGCCGAAGCCGGCGGCCGCGCGTCCGCTGCAGTTGGCCACGCCGGTGTCCGAGACGCTGTCCAATGGGCTGACGTTGATCCTGAACGAGCGGCGTGGGCTGCCGATCGTCGCTGCCAACCTCGTGCTTCGCACCGGCAGCGATGCGAACCCGCTCGACAAACCCGGACTCGCCAATTTCACCGCTGCGATGCTGGACGAGGGAACGGCGACGCGGAACGCACTGCAGATCGCTGACGAGGTCGCGCAGCTTGGCGCATCGCTCGGCATCAGCAGCTCCATGGACGCGACGACACTCTCCGTCCGGTCGCTGTCGAAGAACTTTGGCTCGGCCGTTGATGTACTCGCGGATGTCACTCTGCATCCGTCGTTCCCGGCGCAGGAGATCGAGCGGCAGCGCGCCAGTCGTCTGGCCGCACTGGTGCAGCAGCGAGACAACCCGAATCAGGTGGCCGCGCAGGTCACCGCGTCGGCGTTATACGGGCCGAAGCACCCGTATGGCTACGCCGAGATCGGCACAGAGGCGGCACTCAAGACCGTCTCGCGCGCCGACATGGAAGCATTCTGGAAGCAGAATTTCGTGCCGAACAATGCGGCGCTCGTTGTTGCCGGTGACATCTCGATGAATGAGCTGAAGGCACTCGCGGAAAAAGCCTTCGGTGGATGGCAGAAGGGCTCACCGGCGCAGCCAGCCCTCGGCGCACCGGCGACCACGCCGGCTCGCGTGGTGATCGTGGACAAGCCAGGCAGCCCACAGACGCAGCTGCGCGTCGCCAGCATTGGCGCACCGCGGTCCTCGCCAGATTTCCGGCCGATACAGGTGATGAATCTGGCACTTGGTGGACTCTTCTCGAGCCGCATCAACATGAACCTTCGCGAGGAGCACGGCTACACCTACGGCGCCAATTCGAACTTCTCGTTCCGGCGCTCGGCCGGGCCGTTTCAAATCGCCTCTGGCGTCCGTACCGATGTGACCGCCGCTGCTGTCGACGAGATCTTCAAAGAGGTTCGCGGCATGGTAGACAAGCCGGTGTCGCCGGAGGAATTGCAGAAGGCGAAAGACTCGCTCGCCAACTCGCTGCCGGGCGCGTTCGAGAGCAGCGCGAATGCGGTGAACAATTTCTCGAACGTGTTCATCTACAACCTCGGCCTCGATTACTACACGCGGTACGCCGAGCAGGTGAATGCCGTCACGCCGGATCAGGCGCTGGCGGTGTCGAAGAAGTATCTGGTGCCCGCCAACATGGTGGTGATTGCGGTGGGAGACCGCGCGAAGATTGAGCCCGAGCTGCGGAAATTGAACCTCGGCACGGTAGAAATTCGCGATGCCGAGGGTAAGCCGATTTCATAGATGTAGTGTCCGCCTTCAGGCGGACCGTCCGGCGACGCCGGACACGACATTCAGCGCTCGGAATCGCGAAGCGGTCCCGAGCGCATGTCGCCATCAGTACGTTGGAGCCGCGCAAGTGCAGCGCGCTGCTCCGGCGTCAGCCGTCGGTAAATTGCAAATCGCATCAGCGTACGGCGAACGTTGTGTTGTGCGCGCAGCGCTTCGACCTGTTCGCTGAGACGTTTCACGGTGACATCCTCGGCGTTAGCCCGCAACACAACCCGGCGCAGCAGACGATCCATCTCCGCGATCTTGCGCCGCAGCGCGATCCGCTCAGGCCGATCTTTCTCGAACACCGTATCGAGCCGTTCCACCTGACTCTTCGTCAGGTTCAACGTCCGTTGCATGTCCGGCTGCCGCCACCATCGAAGTAGACCCGACACCGGAGGTCACCTTAACGTGGAGCCGGCACGGGGCGAATCCCCACGTGCCCGTATTTTCGCCTCGGGGAAATCCTGTAGTTCAGGGCGCCTGTGACAGATCAACGGCGATGGACCCCGTGGCGAGTGAAATGTTCTTCGCGAATGCGCCGCGATACTGCTCGTAGAGTGCCTGACGTTCATCCGGGAACGCTTCATAAAGCGTCTGCATGATCGCGTAATCCATGTCTTTCACGACCGGATGCACGATGTGGACGTAGGCAATCGTCCCGTCGGCGAGGGGCTGGGTCAGGCGCATCACTTTCCAGCCGGCGGCCTGTTGCCGGCGAACCGGATCGGACGATTTCTGCAAAGCCGTCCGCATCTT
>DATCXH010000694.1:0-2820 GCA_036565925.1 Vicinamibacterales bacterium | reverse complement strand
CAGATGGGACCTGCCGTTCCCCTTTTCTGCCAACCCACGTGAACGTCTCACCATCAACGAGGAACGCGGAGTTCTCGAGCGGCGCGCTGCCGTCGCCGGCAATCAGTCGCGCACCTTCGAACAACGTCGTTCGCGCATCGCCGCGTTGGCGTCCCTCGAGTCCGGCACCGAACAAAACGAGGGCGCACGCCAGCATGCATCGGACGAGTGAGAGCCTGCGTGTCACCATACGCGAGAGCATACCTCCATCAGCGCGCATTTCAGGCTGCCTGCTCCGTCGTAACGCTCCGCTGCGCTCCCACGCTAGAATGCGCAGGAAGGATTCCGCTATGACTGTCTCGCTGTTCGTGCGCCGACTCACTGCCGCTGTCGTGATCTCGCTCGTGGCGCTCGCCCTGCCCGCGCGAGCCGACGTGCAAGAGAAAACGATCACCGTGGGTCGCTTGACGGTTCACTACAAAGTGGTTCTGCCGAATGGCTACGACCCCACCAAGACTTATCCGGGGATCATCGCGCTTGGCGGCGGCCCGCAGACGATGAACACCGTCGATGGGGTGCTGAACAGGAACCTCAGGGTCGAAGCCGAGAAGCGCGGATACATCGTCGTGGCGCCAGCCGCGCCGGACGGTCAACTGTTTTTCGAAAGCGGCGACCGCATCTTCCCCGACTTCCTGAAGCAAATGCTGGCCGACTACAAGATCGAAGGCGGCAAATTCCACATTGCCGGTCCCTCGAACGGCGGCATCGCCGCGATGCACGTGGCGGCCGCCAATCCGCAGTACTTCCGTTCGGTCACCGCATTTCCCGGTTATCTGTGGGAACCGACGACCGCCAAGCTGCAGGCGCTCTCGAAAATCTGCGTCTTCATGTACGTGGGCGAGAACGACGAATATCGCTGGCACGACGAGATGAAGCGCGAAGCGGAGTTCCTGCGATCGAAGGGCGACATCGCGCGCTACACCGTCGAAAAAGGACAGCCACATCGTCTCGAGACGCTGGCCGGCGAACACGCGTCGCGGCTTTTCGACGGATTCGAGGAGGCGCGCAAGGGGTGCGGTGCGTAATTATCTGCCGTAGACGGCCTCCCTCAGCTCGACGACAAATCCGCCGACCATCCCTTCCAAGGAGGTGTTCGTCAGGGCGACGACCGTGAGTCCGTTCACCGGGTCGACATACCAGTGGTGACCGTAGACACCTCCCCAATTCCAAGTCCCCGCGGCTTGCGGGGTGCTTCCCAATGCCGAATCCATGAGTACCGCGCCGCCAAAGCCGAAGCCCCAAGCCGGCTGTTCCGTGGTTGTAATGCGGAGCGCACCAATCTGGTTGCTCATCATCTGTCGCGTTGTCGTTGGTTTCAGCAGCGCAGGTTCCGATTGCAGCGCCGCAAGAAGCTTGAGGAAATCACCTGCTGTCCCGGCCATGCCGACACCGCCAGAGGCGAACGCGTCTGTGTTGAAGATCCGTGACGGAGACATTCGGATTCCGGCAGTGCCCGGCAGCAAAGGCACAACCTCGGGATCAGCCATGAGACGTGGCGGCGTGCCGCTCACATAGGGCACTGCCAGTCGCGCCGGGTCGACAACGGAAAAGGCTGTATCGCGCATGCCTAACGGCTCGGTCACAGAGGTGGCGACGAAGGCCGGCAACGTCGCGCGAGCGGCGCGCGCGATCAATCCTCCGAGCACGTCATACGCCACCGAATAGCCCCACGCCGAGCCCGGCGGGTACAGCAACGGAACATTGGCGAGACGCTGCAACTCCTCAGTCATAGAGATGGTCGACTGATCAAGCCCGTCAGAGATGCCGGCTCTTTCATAGGTTCCGCCTTCAGGCTGAAACATCGCGTAGGTCAGGCCTGCTGTATGGGTCAGGAGATGGCGAACCTCGAGTCGTGGCTCATCTCCATTGGAAAGCTTTGGCCTGAAATCAGGAAGCCAGCGCGTCACAGGATCGTCGAGCTGGATCACGCCACGCTCGACGAGCACCATGGTCGCGGTGGCAACAATCGTCTTTGTGAGTGAGGAGTAGCGAAAGATAGTATCTTCACGCATCTTCCGGCCCCCGTCCCGATCGGCAAGCCCCGCCGCGATTTCAACGACGGTATCGCCGTTCCTGGCCACAAGAACCACACCGCCGACGAGCCGCTCATCCGAAATCGCTCGGTCCAGGCAATCCGACACTCGCTGTTCAAGGACTTGATCGACACCCACCATGCGCATGCAGTGCCTCCTTCCGTTTCAGGCACGAGCAGAGCAAATCACCTCTACCTCCGGCCTGGTTCGAACCACACCAGCATCGGCCGTACCACTGCGTCCTCAGGGTGGAATGTCAAAGGTCATCGGTGTGCTACTTTCGATGACCGATGATCCCGAAGATTGCGCTCGAGGAGCACTTCGCGTTACCAGAGACGCTGGCGGATTCCACTCGCTATGCAAGCGGACAGTCGTGGTCCCTGCTCGAGCAGCAATTGCTGGATTTGGATGACTACCGCGTGTCGCAAATGGATGCGCACAGCATCGCGTACGCGATCCTCTCGCTGAACTCTCCCGCCATTCAGGCGATCGCCGACCGCTCGCGCGCCATCGAGATCGCTCGCCGCGCCAACGATGTCCTCGCGGACGCCGTCGCGCGCAAGCCGAATCGATTTGGTGCATTCGCGGCACTCCCACTGCAAGACCCGGATGCCGCGGGAGAGGAGCTCACTCGAGCGGTCAGAGAGCTCGGGTTCAAAGGCGCACTCGTGAACGGATTCTCGCAGGTCGGTCGCGATGAGGACGTCGTCTATTACGACCACCCTGCATATGCCGCGTTCTGGCAACG
>DATCXH010000963.1:0-4514 GCA_036565925.1 Vicinamibacterales bacterium | reverse complement strand
AGTTGCTCACGCAAGGCCGCACGATTGCCAGCGTCTGCGACACGATGATCGAGGAGTACGACGTCGCCGCCCAGGTGCTCCATGCCGATGTGATGCGCCTGGTTGGTGAGCTCCACGACCGCGGTATCGTCACACGTCGCGAGCATCTGGACGCCTGACGATGTCCCGCTGGTTCGGCCGGGTTCGCCGCATGCGTGCGTCTGACTACGCGACGGCGTTCGAGATCGTCGCGCTTGCTGTCTGGGTCGAGATCGCACTCAGACTCATACCGTTCTCGGAGTTGCTCGAGCGATTGAAACAGCGCTCGCCGCAGGTCATGGGCTCCGGTGACGAGTACCAGCGGCTGCACAGGTACGTCGCGATCGCCTACGAGGTCCTGCCGTTTCCAGCAACCTGCCTGCGTCGGAGCGTTGTGTTACACGGGCTGCTCGAGCGGCGTGGCGCACCTTCGCGCGTCTGCTTCGGTGTGGCGAAGAACGGCGACGTTCTCGACGCGCACGCCTGGGTGGAATGCGCAGGTGTTGATTCTGATGCTGCCGCGGCAGGATTTAACCTGTTGCGGGCGGCATCGCAGTTAACTCAAAGGTCGACGGAGGTAACGGGTTAACACGGAGCAACGGAGGCTCACGGAGATTTTCGACGCAGAGTTCACGGAGGCCACAGAAAGCATCCAAGCGAAGATTCAATCCGTTGTCCACAACGTGAGCGTCGACACGTCTTTCACAAAGATCCGATTCCCGGAGATGACCGGCTGCGTCCACGTGGCCGTCGTCGCGAGACCGGGATAGCGGATGATCGGCTCGAAGCGCGTGCGGTTGTGTCTGAACACGAGCAGCTCGCTGTCGTCTTCGAGCGAGAAGATCGTGTTTCCGGCGCGTACGATCGCTGCGTGCGCCGCTTGCCTGGGTTCGCTCTTCCACAACACTTTGCCGGTGTCGAGATCGAGCGCGAAGTATTCACCGCTATTGAGATGTGACAGCCCATACAGCACACCGTTGACGACGACCGCATCGCTCATGTGCATTGAGACTTCATCGGTGTGCCAGATGTTCTCGGTCGTCCACGTGCCATTGCGTGGCGCCGCGACGAACGCGGTGACGCCGTTGCCCCGGCCCATCTCGATCACCATGTTCTTGTGCAGGATCGGCGTCTGCGACGTGGTGGTCGATGGCGTGGTGTACGGACGCTGCCAGAGCAGTTGGCCGGTGGCCGCCGACACGCCGACGAAATATTTCTGCGTGAACGTCACCACCTGACGCGTGCCGGAGAGGTTGAACAGCAGGGGAGAGCCGTAAGCAGGGCCATCGCCATTCCAGCTCCATCGCACGTCGCCAGTGGCGACGTCGAACGCGGTGAGCGCGCCGTTGTCATGGCCGCCGACGTGCACGATGACGTTGTTGCCGTCCACGAGCGGCGACATCGCGGTGTGAAAGAGCGGTTCCACGGGCGGCGACGGCTTCTGCCAGAGTTGCTTTCCGGTTGCGGCGTCGAACGCGGTGAGTTTGCCGCTCATGCCCAACGTGAAAATGCGGTCATTGGCGAACGTCGGCGTGGATTTGGGGCCAGGTCCATGCGGTGCGGTTGCCGGGTTCATCTTGAACGGAGCGGGGTAGCTGGTTCTCCAGATCGTTTTTCCAGACCGCGGATCGAGCGCCATCATGACCTCGTCGTCGTCCTGGCGCGCGAAGACGTAGATGCGCTCGCCGACGACGAGCGGCACGGCATAGCCGGCGCCGATCTCAACCTGCCAGCGCTTCGCCAATGTCTTCGGCCACGACGCCGGCTCGCGGAACCCGGTGATGGCACCGTCGCGGGCGGATCCGCGCCACTGCGGCCAATCCTGTGCCGATGTCGAGGTGGCCAGGGTTGCTACGGTCACTGCGGTCAGAAGCGGCGCGCTGAGGATGCGACGCCAGTCGAAAGGACGCGAATAGGTCATGGCTCCAGATCATATTCGGGTCCATCTCGGTGTATAAGGTGGAGCCATGGCACTCCATCCGCAATGCGAAGCTTTTCTCGACATGATCGAGGCCGCTGGCGGTCCCAGTCTGAACGAGCTTCCGCTGGACGAGGCACGCAAGGTGCCCTATCAGATGATCGAGCTGGGCGGTGCTGAGGAACCAGTGGCGCAGGTCGATACCCGCGTCATTCCGGGGCCGGTGCAGATCCCTGTGCGCGTCTATCGACCATCTCTCGCGAGAGATCTGCCAGCGCTCATGTACTTCCACGGCGGCGGCTTTGTGATCTGCAATCTCGACACGCACGATCGTCTGTGTCGTAGTCTCGCGAATGCATCCGGCTGCGCGGTAGTATCGGTGGACTATCGACTTGCGCCCGAGCACAAGTTCCCTGCGGCTGTCGAGGACGCCTACAGCGCGACACGATACGTCGCCGAGCATGCCGCCGAATTCGGGATCGACCCGAACCGCATCGCTGTCGCCGGCGACAGCGCCGGCGCCAACCTCGCGACCGTCGTCGCCTTGATGGCGCGCGATCGGGGAGGTCCAGGGCTGAAGTTCCAACTCCTCATTTACCCGGTGAGCGATTTCACCGAGCACGCAACCGAGTCGCGGCGCGAATACGGTAAGGGTTATTTTCTGGATGAAGAGGTGATGGACTGGTTCGCTGACCAGTACTTTGCTCCCGAGACCGATCGTCACCTGCCCTATGCGTCGCCGTTAAAGGCGTCAGATCTGCGAGGCCTTCCGCCAGCGTTTGTAATCACTGGCGAGTGCGATCCGCTGCGCGATCAGGGCGAGGCCTATGCCGACAAACTGCGGAGCGCGGGTGTGGCTGTGGAACTGAAGCGGTACGACGGCATGATCCATCCGTTTCTGAGTCTGGCCGGTATCGTCGACGCGGGCCGCCAGGCGATCAACGATTCGGCAGCTGCAGTACGAGAGGCACTGACCGCTCGTGCGCCGGCTCGCGTCTAAGGGGGACCATTCGTGTCATCGGCATCATCGGCTCCAGATCCAGGATCTATCCTCGACGCGCTGTGCGCGTTTCAGCTCACCGAGGCGCTCAAGGGTGCGATCGATCTTGACCTGTTCACGCAGATCGCGGCTGGCGCGGTCACGGCATCGGGAATCGCCGAGCGCGTCAATGGTTCGGAGCGCGGCATCCGAATTCTTTGCGACTACCTGACGATTCGCGGGTTCCTCAGCAAGGAAGGCGACCGCTACGCTTTGTCGCCGACGGCAGCCGTATTTCTCGACAAAGCCAGGCCGTCCTATATCGGCTCGATGGCGAACTTCCTCGCCAACGATCGGCTCATGAAAAGCTTCCGCAACCTTGGAGAGTCCGCACGCAAAGGTGGAACCGTGGCAACGAGCACGGTGAGTCCCAACGATCCCGTGTGGGTGGAGTTCGCCCGCTCGATGGCGCCATTCATTGGCATGATTGCCGGCATCATTGCGCCAATCCTCGCAACACCAGGCCGCGCGCAGAAGGTGCTCGACGTCGCGGCAGGTCATGGCCTCTTTGGTGTGCGTGTCGCGCAGGCCAATCCATCGGCGAACGTGTACGGCACCGACTGGGCGGCTGTGTTGACGGTCGCGGTCGAGAACGCGACGGCTGCGGGCGTCGCCGATCGCTATCACACGATCCCTGGCAGCGCCTTCGATGTGGAACTCGGGACGGGTTACGACCTGGTACTCGTGCCGAACTTCCTGCATCACTTCGATAAGCCAACCAACGTATCGCTGCTGAAGAAGCTGCGTCGAGCGATGACCCCAGGCGGCACGATCGCCGTCGTCGAGTTCGTGCCCAACGAGGATCGCGTCTCTCCGCCCATTGCGGCCGCATTCAGTCTGCAGATGCTCGGTGGGACCGAGCACGGCGAGGCGTACACCTTCAGCGATCTGGATGCGATGCTTGCCGAGGCAGGGTTCTCAAACCGTCGCGCGCAGCCGTTAGCGCCGACGCCGCAGACGCTGGTGACGGCAACCGCATGAAATCGACCACGGACGATGACCTGAAGTCGACGATGCGCGTAGAGGCGGGTCTTTAGACCCGCCTTATCCCAACCGCACGAGGCCGCGCCGCGTCGCGACCTTCACCGCTTCGGTGCGGCTCGTGACGCCCAGCTTCTCGAACAAATGGCCAAGATGGGTTTTCACCGTCCGCTCGGCGATCCCGAGCGAGTTGGCGATCTCCTTGTTGGATTTCCCATCCGCGAGCAGCCGCAGCGTCGCCAGCTCCCGCGGGGTCAGCTGCACGCGCGTGACCCCTTCGGCCAGCTTTGCCGCGGCCGCCGGAGCCAGGTAGGTCTTGCCCGCGAGCACGTCGCGAATGCAGGCAATCAGCGCATCTGCGGCGATGTCCTTCAGTACGTAGGCCTTCGCGCCGGCTTTGAGCGCACGTGAGATCTCGTCGTCGGTGTCGTAGGTGGTCAGGATGATCACGCGTGCACGTGGATCGCGCTCGCGCAGTCGCTGCACCACTTCAACGCCTTCCATGACCGGCATGCGCAGATCGAGCAGCGTCACATCGGGACGATGCCGGTCGTACGC
>DATCXH010000913.1:0-4110 GCA_036565925.1 Vicinamibacterales bacterium | reverse complement strand
CCCGAGAACGTGAAGCCCTTCGCGTTACGAAGGTTGAACGTCACGTCCACGCCGTTGAACAAGCGCGTGTCGTCGCCGATTTTGTCCGTCGGAACGATCCGGTTATTCACCACTCCGAACACCTGAGTCCCGTCAGGGCGGGTTGGATTCGTGTTGTACAGCGGACCAATCGTCTGCCCGCCGCCGCCGGGCAGCCGCGGATCGCTCGGCGCCGTCAGCGTGAAGCTGGTGACGTCGGTCGGCAAAATGGCGAGATTGTCGGTCACAGAGCCGCCCGTCGTGTACATCGTGAACCAGCGGCGGTGGTAGGCGACTTCGACCGACGCGCGCGGGAAGAGTTCCTGCTGCACGGAGATGCCGAGCGACCAATCCGATGGACGCTTGCCCCAGCCGCTGAGGAGGTCAGGATCGTAGGTGGCGCCGATCAGCTGTGTGCTGGCGAAGTTCAAGTTGCTGACCTGTCCGCAGGTATCGATGCTGCCCGTCGTCGCGGGGCTCTGCGCGGCCGGGTTCTCCAGGACGCAGTCCGGGATGAAGTTGCCGTTTGTGTCTGCCCACGTGCGGGTCATCGAGGGCGCGAAGGTGCCGCCAAAGGTCCCGGTTCCAGCCGGCGTGCGGAGCACAGGATTCGCGCCGTAGGCGAGATTGCTCACGCTGGCGCCCTGGAGATACTTGCCCATGTTCACCTTGAGCGCCGTCTTGCCGTTGCCGAACACGTCATAGGCCGCGCCGAAGCGGGGCGTGATGTCGTTGTAGCCGGTCACGCCGTCGGCTTCCTCGAAGGACGCGCCGGGAAAGAAACGGCTGGCAGGAATGGTCGTCGCCGGGAAATAGCTCCACGGATGATCGTAGCGGAGGGCGCCCTGCAGGGTGAAGCGATTGACGGTCCACTGATCCTGCACGTAGAGGGAGTCCTGCCGCGCGTGCGCATTCACCTGATAGCCGTTTGCGTACATCGTGATCGTGCTCGGAACCCCGGCGAGGAACGTGTACTGAGTGCTCGTCGAGTTGACGAACATGTTGCGGTCATCTCGCCAGTAGTTGCCCTGATACCCGATCTTGACGCTGTGCGAACCGGTCACGTAATTAGCGGCCGCGGCCCAGTTGCTGCCACGCGTGTAGTTCTCGTACCAGTTCTGCGAGCGATAGGTGACGGTAACCGGAGCCGAGCCGGGAAGCACCGGCGTGTTCTGACCGACGACGCGCACGAGATCGTGCGTCGGGTTCGGGTTGTTCTCCTTACCCGCCCACTGGTAGTACGTAGTGCCGAATCCGGCCTCGAGGAGCAGCCGGTTGGAGAGCGGCGACGTCCAGCGGCCCGACTGCACGCGCTGTGGGCTGAACTCACCTTTGCCATCCGCCTCCGGCGAGGTATTCGGCGCCGGCGAGCCGCTGAAGGACGCCGTGCCGGTGCACTTGCGGCAGACATACTGCTCGTCCCACGAGAAGGAGATCTTGTTGCGGTCGGTCGCCTGCCACGTGATGCGAGGTGTGTAGTTCTCCCACGTCCGGTCGTAGTACGCCGGCCGGCTGAGATCCGGCACGTAGAGCCACTCGTTCGGATTCCCCGCGTTCTGGTTGTAGAAGGTGTTCAGGATGTTCTGCCGCGATCCCTGCACGCGACCGCTCATGTAGTACCAGAGTCGATCGCGCACGATCGGACCGCCCGCGGCGAGGTTCACGTCGTAGACGCGAGTGAGCGGCGTCGGCTGAATGGCGCCGCGCGACACCAGCTCGGGAGTGTAGTTGTCCGACTGCATCCCCTTGGAGAAACCGGACACGAAGAACAGGCCCGACAGGTTATTGCCGCCCGATCGCGGGATGATGTTCATCGTGAGGCCCGCCGTCTCCGACTCGCCGAGTCCGCCCGATGTGGTCATCGTGACTTCCTGCGCGTTGCCGATGTCGGCGACGTAGTTCGGTGGCTGGTTGCCTCCAGGCGGGTTGCTGATGTTCATTCCCTCGACGGTCAGGCGCGACTCGACGCCGCGGCCGCCGTGGATCGGGAAGATCGCGAACACCGGACCGCTGTTGACGTTGTTGACGTTCGTCTGCAGACCGGGAACGGTCGTCAACAGATAGCTATAGCTGCGGACGCTTGGCAACGCGCGCATGGTCTCGTTGTCGAGCGTGACCTCGCGCTTGGTGCTCTGGATATCGACGACCGGCGTTTCACCCGTGACGGTGACCGTCTCCTGCACGCCGCCGACGCGCAGCTCGCCATCAATCGCGATGACGCCCGTTCCGCTGACCAGGACGCCGTCACGCCTCAAGTTGACGAAGCCAGGCAAGGTGAAGGTCACGGTATAGGCGCCCGGCAGGAGATTCTCAATGCGATATCGTCCGGCGCCGTCGGTGACGGTCGTTCGGACCTTTTCAATGAGAACCGGACTGGCAGCTTCGACGGTTACACCCGGCAATACGGCGCCGGAGACATCTTTCACGAGGCCGGCGATCGTCGCCTGCGCCCATGCCGTGGACTGCGCGGCAAACAGGCACGCCAGCACCAAACACATTCGTACACACACTCGCATCTGTGTCTTCTCCGATTGTTTGTTCACGAAGCCCAAGCCGCCCCGGCTACCCCCAAACTCGGCCTGGACCTTCCTACGCGAGACGAGCCGACGTAACGTGGATCGACCAACGTTTATCGCGCGTTACCTCATCGGGTGTCAAGCGTAACTTCGCTCTGCGCAAATGCTTAACCGGTTACCGCAGCGGGTTTCGCCATGCGAATTGCGGCCCGGCGCCGCCTACGTGGGACTTGTATGGGGAGTGATGGCCCGAATGCCCAATGCAAAATGCCCAACGCTCTTCGTCATCGAGCATTGGGCATTGAGCATCCGGCCGTGTCGAGATCTACCAGGCGAACTCGGCGTTCAGACGGAACACGCGCGGGTTCATGTACTGCGAGGGTGAATTCCAACCCGGCGCATTTGGCACGAACGTCTGGTTGAACATCAGCGTCACGTTGTTGTTCAACAGGTTGTACATGTCCACGCCCGCCGTCAGTCGCTGACCACCGAAGCGGAAGATCTTCTTCAGCGACAGATCCCATTGACGAATGCGATCGCCGTACAAGTTGCCGGGCGCGAGCAGGTTCACCTGCGGTGCCGTGGCCGTCAGCGGGCGACCCAACTGTGCTGCCGCCGACGCGATGTCGGCCGGAGTGAGTGTGTAGGTGGCGACCAGCGAGACGAGCTGATCGGTACCGATGTTGGGCTTGTCCTGAAACACCGTGCTGACCAGCACGTCAATGCGTGGGAGCGTGTAGCTTGCCAGGGCACGGACCGACGTTTGCCACGGCGATTCAACGTGACAGTACGGGTTGAGGAGGAAGGCCTCCGGGACTGCCGCGCGCACTTCGCACCAGTCGTTTTCCACCTTGCCGGTGCTGGTGCCGCCCTGGAACGTAAAGCCATGCGCCGCGCGCACGGTGAAATTGACGTCAACGCCGTTGAAGACGCGGGTGTCATCGCCGACGTCTTTCGTCGATCGGATCAGGTTGCTCACCTGGCCGAACTTGTTCGGGTTGATGTCGTACAGCTGCGTGATGGTGGAACCACTGTTCGGCAGGCTCGGATCGTTGGGAACCGCGAGTGTGAAGGCCGAGACATCATTCGGCTCGATCAACTCGTTGTCCGTGACCGTCCCGCTGGTCATGTACATCGTGAAGGAGCGGCGGTAGTAGCCGACCTCCACCGACGCACGAGGGAAGAGCTCTTGTTGCACCGACGCGCCGAACGCCCAGTCTGACGGACGCAAACCCGATCCGCTGAACAGGTTATCTGCGAAGCGGGCGCCGACGAGCTGATTGCTCCCGAACTGGAGGTTGTCGGCGGGACCGCACTCGCCGTTCGCGTTGAGGTTGGTCAGCACGCAGTCGGGATTGAAATCGAAGTTCGCATCGGTCCATGTTCGCGCGACGCATGGATTGGCGAAGCCATTCGCACCAAACGAACACAGTCCGGTTGTCGACAGCCCGAGACCGAACGGAATGCGCAACGCCGGGTTTGCGCTGTACGCGAGGTTGCTGACACTGGCCCCCTGCAGGTATTTTCCGAGGCTCACCTTGAGTGCGGTCTTGCCGTTGCCGAAGACGTCGTACGC
>DATCXH010000954.1:0-3739 GCA_036565925.1 Vicinamibacterales bacterium | reverse complement strand
TGGCATCGTGACGCTGAATGCGTCGATCGATGTGTGCTCGGCGGTCACGTGCCGTTGATTGCGCGCGAGCGATCGCGCGACGTCGCCCTTACGGCCCTTGGCCGCCGTGACGATCACGCGGACGTCGCCAGCGTCGGCGCTCAAGCCGGCGAGGAAACGATCGAGTTTCGGGTGTGGCTTCCCGTTCGACTTCGCCGCGCCTGTGACGGTCAGGCCCCACACGCCTGCGATGACGGCCAAGGCGAGACACGCAGTGCGTAGCCGGAACCACGTCGAAGTGTGCACACGGCGATTCATGCGATCTCCTGGAACGTCTACACAGGGCAAGCCCTGGGCCGACGCGTCAAGACACACGGAACGCACAACGAGCCAATCAGTTAGGTGGTTGTCACCAACGACACCGACTTCTGACTCTGTCGAAGGTTGGGACAGCGCCCGCGGGACTGACGAGACCTAAGTGCGAGCGACGAAAAGGCTTCCGGCGAGCTGTTCCGGGCTGGCACACCGTTTATCAGAGTGAGTCACGGTCTTGTACTCTTATAAGGAATGGCGTCCCCTGCCCCTGCCGCCCGGCCACGTGTGGCGGCACCTCAGGCTGCAATCGGCATCCTGAGCGCGATCAGTCTCTGCCACGGTTTGAACGACCTGTTGCAGTCGGTCCTCCCCGCGGTCTACCCGATTTTGAAGACCGCCTACCGTCTGGACTTCGGCCAGATTGGGCTCATCACCTTCACGAACACCGTGACCGCATCGTTGCTTCAGCCGGTCGTCGGGCTCATCACCGACAAGCGGCCAAAGCCCTATTCGCTGGCAATCGGCATGGGCTTCACGTTGATCGGCCTGCTGCTGTTATCAGGCGCGCCGACCTACATCGCTGTCCTCGTCGCCGTCGCATTCGTCGGGGTTGGCTCATCGATCTTTCACCCGGAATCATCGCGGGTCGCACGTCTGGCCTCCGGTGGCCGCCACGGCTTCGCACAGTCGCTCTTTCAGGTCGGCGGCAACGCCGGGTCGGCAACGGGACCGCTGCTCGCGGCGTTCGTCGTCCTGCCGTACGGTCAACGCAGCATCGCCTGGTTCGCTGTCGTCGCCTTCGTCGCCATCGTCATCCTGTCCCGCGTCGGCGCCTGGTACAAGGCGCATATCGTCGTCCACGCGAAAGCGGCGACGGCCGCCATCCACACCGGGATCTCCAAAGCCCGGGTGCGCATGGCGCTCGTCATCCTCATGCTGCTGGTGTTCTCGAAGAACGTGTATCTGGTCAGCATCACCAGCTATTTCACGTTCTATCTGATTCACAAGTTCGGCGTGTCGGTGCGGAGCGCGCAGCTGCACCTGTTCGTCTTCCTCGGCGCGGCGGCGGCGGGTACGTTCATCGGCGGCCCAGTCGGCGATCGCATTGGCCGCAAGTACGTGATGTGGGTGTCGATCCTGGGCGTGCTGCCGTTCACACTGCTGCTGCCCTACGCGAGCCTGTTCTGGACCGAGGTGCTGACCGTCATCATCGGGTTGGTCATGGCCTCGGCCTTCTCGGCCATCGTCGTGTTCGCGCAGGAACTCGTGCCCGGACGGGTGGGTGCGGTATCGGGCCTGTTCTTTGGATTTGCGTTCGGGTTCGGCGGGATTGGCGCTGCCCTACTGGGGCAGCTGGCGGACTCGACGAGCATCGACTTTGTGTACAAAGTGTGCTCGTTTCTGCCCGCCATCGGTCTGCTGACCGCGTTTCTCCCGAATATCGAGCCTAAAGCACTGACGCCGCAATCTTCTTGATGTCGGCGACCTCGGACCGCGGGCCGAAGTGGCTGATCACCTTCGACGCCATTGCGCCGCCCAGTCTGCCGCATGTCGTGAGATCGAGGCCCTGCGTGTAGGCGTAGAGGAACCCGGCGGCGTACGCGTCGCCGGCACCGGTGGTGTCGACGACCTTCACGCCCTTCACGGCGTCGATGATGTGCACCTCGTCGCCGTTGACGACCACCGATCCTTTTTCGCTGCGTGTCAACGCGGCAATCTCGCAATGCCTGCGCACCTGTTGCAACGCGGTATCGAAGTTGTCGGTCTGATACAGGGACAGTATCTCGCTCTCGTTGGCGAACAAGATGTCGACATGCTTCTCGGCCAGCTCGAGGAACTCGTTGCGGAAGCGCGCCACGCAGAACGCGTCGGACAGTGTCAGGGAGACTTTTACACCGGATTCCTTCGCCTTGATCGCGGCGTCCAGCATCGCTTTCTTCGCGCGTGGCTGATCCCAGAGATAGCCTTCGAGATACACCACCTTCGACGAGGCGATGTAGTCCATGTTCACGTCTTCCGGCCCGAGCTGGGTGGTGGCACCGAGGAACGTCTGCATGGTGCGCTGCGCATCCGGTGTCACGAAGATGAGACTGCGGGCGGTCGGCAGTCCGCCGACGAGCGGCTTGGTGTCATACGTGACGCCCACGGCGCGGATATCGTGTGTGAACACCTCGCCGAGTTGGTCGGCCGCGACCTTGCCGATGTAGGCAGTCTTCCCACCGAGCGCCGCAATCCCCGCGATCGTGTTCCCCGCGGAACCACCGGACGCTTCCTTGCCAGGCCCCATCACCGCGTAGAGCTTCTCTGCCGTGGCGGCGTCGATCAGATTCATCGCGCCCTTGGGCAGGTTGTGCTGCGCGAGCAGCGAGTCTTCCGCCTGGGCGATGACGTCCACAATCGCATTGCCGATCGCCGTGACATCGAACCGTCGCGTGGTCATTCTGTCTGCTTCCTCTCTGTGTCTATGAGATGGACAATTGACGGTCGACGGTTGACGGCTTGATCCGGCGCCAATTCGTCATTCGTACATCGTCAATTGTCAATATCATCACGTCGTTTGCAGGTACTTGCCCACCAGTGGAGCAAGATCCTGTCGGGTCTGCGCCGGGATGGCTTCAGGCCGCGTAATCAAGGCGTACCTCAAGGCTGACGCGCACTCGCACGAGCGGTCGTACGGCAGTGCATCGACAGCGCCGGCGATGATCTGCTGCGCGGTCTTCGCGTTCTGCGTCAGGTTGGCGATGATCATGTCCACCGTCACCGAGTCGTGGTCGGGATGCCAGCAGTCGTAATCGGTGACCAGCGCAATCGTCGTGTAGCAGATCTCTGCTTCGCGCGCGAGCTTCGCTTCCTGCAGGTTGGTCATGCCGATGATGTCGGCTCCCCACGATCGATACAGGCGCGACTCGGCCAGCGTCGAAAACTGCGGACCTTCCATGCAGACGTACGTCCCGCCCCTGTGAATCGTCGCGTCGGCGCGCGTTCCGCTGTCGAATGCGATGCGGCTGAGGACCTTGCAGAATGGATGCGCGAAGCCGACATGTGCGACGAGCCCCCGGCCAAAGAACGTGCTGATGCGGCCCTTGGTGCGATCGATGAACTGATCCGGAATGACGATGTGGAGCGGGGCGTACTCTTCTTTGAGACTCCCGACAGCACTGGCAGAGAGGATGTAGTCGACGCCGAGCATCTTCATGCCGAAGATGTTGGCGCGGAAGTTCAGTTCCGACGGCGAGAAGCGATGGCCCGCACCGTGGCGAGCCAGAAACGCGACACGCTTCCCGCGCAGCGTGCCGAGGATGTAAGGGCCTGACGGTTCACCGAACGGCGTGGTCAGCGTCACTTCCTTGCGGTCGGTGACCTCCGCCATGTCGTACAGACCACTGCCGCCGATGATGCCGATCTGAACTGTTTCCATTCTTTGGTGGCAGGCGGGTCTGAAGAC
>DATCXH010000953.1:0-2134 GCA_036565925.1 Vicinamibacterales bacterium | reverse complement strand
TCAGCGCGCTGTGTACTCGTGAGTGTTGGACCACTGCGAGCTTGGCACCAACGCGAATGTCGGCATAGCCGGTGTCGTGCTGCTCGGTTCCTGACTGCACTGTGGACGTCGTTGTCGAAACGAAGCCGTCCCAGCTGACCGAGACGTCAAATCGCGAGGTCACCCCGGCGTGCAGCTCCGACTGCGGCGCCGTGAAGAAGCGCACAGTGCCGGAATCGCCGCCCTCGTGCTCGTTGGTGAATCCGAACTCCACCTGCACGTGTCCGCGGCCGAGCAGGGCCGGACTGTCAGCAAAGCCCGGCCGATCGGCAGCGTCGGCGACCGAGGACTCCTGGGCCGCGACGGGGATGGCCGACAGGCCAACCGCGATCGCGATCGCGAGCCGCACTGGCGCGTGCCATCCACGTCGAGCGAAGAATCTCGTCAGGCTTCTATTGTGATGTATAACTTCCGCGAGGGTCGTCTGGGGCTTGGCGCGACGTGCGCCGAATCGCGAAGAGAGGACCGGCATGCGCGCCAAACTCGGGCAGAGCGGCATCGTCGCGGCAGGCCTCATCGCGCTGTTGATGGGCGCGGGATCGACGGCGAACTCGCAGAGCACGGAGCCGATTTCGCGGACCGATTCCCGCGGTCTGGTTGTCGCGGCCAGGACTCAGGATCAGAGCCGCGTTCGTGCCTTGCTTGCTGGCAACGCGGACGTCAACGCGCCATCGGACGAGGGTTCGACGGCACTCTTGTGGGCGGCGCACTGGAATGACGTTGCCACTGCCGACCTGCTGATCCGCGCGCACGCCGATCCCAACATCGCAAACGAACTCGGCATGACGCCGATGTCGCGCGCCTGCACGAATGGAAGCGCGGCACTCGTCGTCCTTCTGCTCAACGCAGGCGCAAACCCCAATACGCGGATCGCGACCGGCGAGACGCCGCTCATGACGTGCGCGAGCACGGGCAACGTCGACGCGGTTCGTGCCCTGATTGCGAAAGGTGCCGATCTCAACGCGACGGAGCCGTCGGAGCATCAGGATGCGTTGATGTGGGCGGCATCCGAGCGGCATCCCGATGTCGTCCGGCTGCTCGTCGAAGCGGGCGCCAACGCAAAGGCACACACGAAGAAAGGATTCACCGCGCTCCATTTCGCCGCGCGAGAAGGCGACATCGACAGTGTGCGACACCTGCTCGCGTCGGGTGTCAGCATCAACATTAAATCAGTGCCCGATCCATCGACGCCGGGCGTTGCCGCTGGACCGCGCGGTCCCGGCTATCAAGCGACGATCTCCGAGGGCAGTACGCCGCTGCTCGTCGCGACGGTAAGAGGTCAGGTGCCGCTCGCGCTGTTCCTGCTCGAGCAAGGTGCCGATCCCAACGTGCTCGATGCGGGATTCACTCCGCTGCATTGGGCATCGGGTACGTGGGAGGGTGGCATCTCAAATCAGGTGTACGGCTTCACCGAACCGATGGGCGGCATCCCGAATCGTCAGCAGAAGATCGCGCTCGTAAAATCGCTCCTCGCGCACGGCGCGAATCCGAACGCGCGAATGACACGACGGCCGCCGGGATTTCAAGGGTTAGGTGGCGGGTACGAAGACGCGCCAGGTGCGACACCGTTCCTGCTCGCCAGCGCTGCTGACGATCTCGAGATGATGCGACTGCTGCATGCGGCTGGCGCTGATCCCAGGCTGATGACTGACAGCAAAGCGACCGCGGTGATGGCCGCATCGGGTCTCAACCGCAGCATCGGCGAGAGTCCGACGACGGAAGCGCAGGCGCTCGAGGCCGTGAAGTATCTCTTTGAGCTCGGTGCGGATGCGAGAGGCGCGATGACCACCGGCGAGAACGCGCTCTTCGGTGCGGCCTATCGCGGGTGGAACACGCTGCTCGAACTGCTGATCGAGAAAGGTGCCGACGTCAACGCGGTGAGCAAGGCCGGCATTACGCCGTGGCTGGCGGCGTCCGGTTATGGCGATCGTCTCGGCGGCGTGCTCTACAACACGGCAGGTGCCGACATTCTGCTCAAGCACGGCGCCGATCCGAAGCTCGGTAAGCCGTGTCAGGCGCAGGTCAGATGCCGATGATCCATCCGCGCACCGCAACGTCGCGAACGCTGACAATGTGCGCGTGCGTGGCGTGGATC
>DATCXH010001011.1:0-10151 GCA_036565925.1 Vicinamibacterales bacterium | reverse complement strand
CGGCCCACTCCTGCTCCGGCACCACCTCATCGACTGCATCGTCCACGGCGCGACAGAAGTCCCAGACGGCGACAATCGCGTTGCGCTTCCGCGGCGGCAGCACGAGGAACGAATAGTAGAAGCTGGTGTCGCGACTCATGCCAAGGAGCCTAGCTAAACGACCAGGAGAGCATGCGCCATGCAAACCATGGAGCATCCGCAGCGCCGAGCGACGGGCGAGAGTGAATCATGTCGTACTCGGAGCGCTCGAGGCGATCGAGTATCCGCGTTCCACCGAGCCATGTCGCACGAAGCTCGTACTTGAGGCGGCCGCGAACCGCGTCGCAGAGCGGCAGCCCTTCATTGAAGAGCGCTCGCGTCCGCGACACCGCAGCGGCCACAGCCCGCGTCCACGCCGGCGTCATGATCGAACCGGAGAGGTCGGACGGTAATGCACCGTGTGCTCGCATCTCATCTACCGGGATATAGACACGGCCGCGGTCGAAATCGATTTTGAGATCCTGCCAGAAGTTCG
Organism: Vicinamibacterales bacterium; assembly: GCA_036565925.1. Classification (GTDB taxonomy): domain Bacteria; phylum Acidobacteriota; class Vicinamibacteria; order Vicinamibacterales; family UBA2999; genus Gp6-AA40. The sequence continues at coordinate 9,637 of DATCXH010001011.1, read as the reverse complement.
TGAGCTGGAGTGCCGTGCAGACCGCGTCGGACCAGCCGTCGAGTTTGGGGTCGCGATAATCCGCGATGCGCAGCACAAGCCGACCGACTGGATTGGCTGAGCGGCGACAGTAGTCCATCACGTCCACCCAGGATTCATATCGCGTGACCGTAACGTCCTGGCGAAAGGCGCTCAGCAGATCTTCGAACAGGCCGGATGGCAGTTGCTTTTCGCGGATCGTTGCACCGAGCGCGAGGAAGATCTCATTCGTGTTCGGCGGCTCGCCCTCGACAATCGGACGACGCGGTGGGGGCTGATTGTCGGAAACTGCCTCGCGCAGCCGGCACAACCAGCTGTCGAGCAGACGATGACGCTCGTCAACCGAGCGCGTCCCTTCGTCGGCGAAATCGTCAGCCGCGCGCGCGAACGCGTAGACTGCCGCGACGTGATGACGCATGAGCCGCGGCACCAGCCACGATGCCACAGGAAAGTTCTCGTAGTGCGTGCGGGCATCGCGCGCACACGACGCGTAAGCCGCAGCGAGATCTACCATTCAATTTCGGACAGACCTGCGCGATGGTTGGCCACTCTCGCCATCACGAACAGCAGATCGGATAGCCGATTGAGATAGACGACGACGATGGGATCGACGGCCTCGGTGCCAAGCGCGACCACCCTGCGCTCGACGCGTCGACAGACTGTGCGCGCCTGATGCAGCAGCGCTCCAGAGGGTGACCCGCCGGGAAGGATGAAGCGGCGCAGCGGCGGCAGCTCGGTTTCGAGGCTGTCAATCAGCTTCTCGAGCCGCTCGACATCGGTCTCGTTCACCGCGGCTTTGGCCACGCGCGAGGCAATCCGCGATCGTGGATCGGCAAGGCGAGCGCCGACAGCAAACAGCTCCCTCTGGATCTTCTCGATTTCGGTCGCCAGATCGGCATCGACGCCCGATGCGCAGACCGTGCCGAGGTTGGCGTTCAATTCGTCCACTTCGCCATAGGCATCCACACGTGAATCGGACTTCGATACGCGCGTGTTGTCGAAGAGAGACGTATCGCCGGCATCGCCGGTCTTTGTGTAGATCCGCACGCGTGGAATTATATGGTTTCGTGGTATGTCCTTCGCGAATCACGACCCCGCTCGGAGACTCGTTGTGACGGCCACTCCCTCAACGAATACGGACTATTAAATGCCCGCGACTTCTCTGCCGATCCCGGCCGCACGCCAGCGCTTTCGGCGTCAGCTGCTCGCCTGGTATCGAGCCCACGGACGTGAGCTTCCGTGGCGCCAGACCAGCGACCCGTATCACATCCTCGTTTCGGAAATCATGCTGCAGCAGACGCAGGTGGACCGCGTGCTGCCCAAGTACCATGAGTGGCTTTGCAAGTATCCGTCGCTCACCGCCCTCGCTGAGGCCGCCGAGGACGAGGTCGTGGAGACGTGGCGCCCTCTGGGCTACAACATCCGGCCACGTCGTCTGCAGTCGATCGCGCGGGAATCAGTGACACGCTACGGTGGCCAGCTCCCGTCGGATCACGAAACGCTGCTGTCCTTCAAAGGTATTGGCGCCTACACGGCAGGCGCGATCCGCAGCTTCGCCTTTGGACAGCGTGCGGCGATCCTGGACACCAACGTCGCGCGCGTGCTCTATCGCGTGTTCATCGGTCGCGGTGACATCAAGGCGCACAAGATGCGCAAGCGGTTGTGGGGACTGTCGGAAGCGCTGGTGCCACACAAGCACGTCTTCGATTTCAATCAAGCGCTCATGGATTTCGGCGCGACGATGTGCACGGCGCGCAAACCGAAGTGCGATGCGTGTCCGATGACGCGATCGTGCACGTCATTCCCGAAGATGGGCCACAGGAAAGGCCACCTCAATGTGGCCTCTGCGAAGAGGTCGTGATCACCGTCGTCGCAGCGGTCATCGAGGAAGGCGGGCGATTTCTCGTCACGCAGCGGCAGAACGGCGTCCACCTCGCCGGTTTGTGGGAGTTCCCTGGCGGCAAGATTGACCAGGGCGAGACGCACGCGGCGGCGCTGGTCCGCGAGATTCGCGAAGAGCTCGAGGCCGACGTGGACGTCGGCGATCTCGTCTTCGAGATCACGCACGCCTACGACGAGCGTACGGTGGCGCTGTATTTCTATCGATGCACGCTGCGTGGAACGCCTCGGCCGCTACTGGGCCAGGACATGCGGTGGGTACCGCGCGGCGATCTTGCGACGCTCGGCTTTCCGCCTGCAGACGAGGAGCTGATCAAGCTCCTGACAGAATCGCCCGCTCAGTAACGGTCGCCGGCACGCGGCCCGAGTCAGTTGCCGCGTCGAGAGTCGTGCCCGGCGTCAGGAAATCGCGATGCACGTAGGCCATCGCGATCGCGCCGAGTCGCGGCGACTCCGCCGCGCTCGTCACGAAACCAACATCGCGATCCGCCGCGAACAATCGCGCCCCACTCTGCGGGATACCACCGTCGATACGAAGCGTCACCAGCTTGCGCGCTACGCGGCCGTGCCCGCGATGCAGAACGCGGATGATGACTTCCTGCCCGACGTAACAGCCTTTGCTCATCGAGAGCGCGCGGTCCTCGATACCAGCCTCGAGCGGGATCGTGTCGTCGGTCATGTCGACACCGAACACGGGATAACCAGCCTCGATGCGCGCAGCCTCGATCGCCTCGTGCGATGCTTCGCGGACGCCAGCCTGAACCAGCGCCGCGATCAGATCGCGTTCCCGCGAGGGCTCGAGATACACACAAAACCCCGGCACACCGAGTTGATCGATGCGCGCGACAGAGACCGGCTGCTCCTGAAACAACATCGTGACGTGCTGGTAGTCACGCAGACTCGCAGGGCCCGTCGGTTCCGACGGTCTCAACACGCGCTCGAGCGCCGCCGCAGCCTTTGGCCCATGAATCCACGCGCCCGTCAGCTTGCCGGCGAGCAGCTCGACTTGAACGTTCTCGGTGAAAAGGAACTGCTCGAGCCGCTCGCGGGTGGCGTCCGCCGTCTCATCCGGAACGTCGAGCAGGATCAGTCCGCCCGATTCGAGCACGTGCATGTCGGTCAGCATGCGGCCTTGCGGCGTGAGCCACGCGGCATAGCAGCCCTTCCCGGCCGACAGCGCCGGAATGTCATTGGTCAGCAGGCCCTGGAGATACGTAGCGCGGTCGGGACCGGCGACGGCAATCTGCTGGCGAGGCGCGATCGCACCGATCGCAGAATCCTCCCGAATATGCCGGTAATCCTCGTGAAAAGTGCTGCTGGCCTTTGAAGACATGTGCCGGTGCGGACCTGATACGATCGCAGCAGATGCGCTTCTTCTATTTTACTTGTGCGCTCGTAATCACCCTGGCCGGGGCAGCCACGACCGCGACCCCGGCAGCGGCCCAGCAGAACTCAGCCACGGCGAAGCCGACCGGCTACAGGGTTTTCCTGCGTGGCACACCGGTTGGTCGTGAGGAACTCACGGTCCGTGAAGATGCGACCGGAACGACGATCATCGCCCAGGGACGTCTCGATGCGCCGCTGAACGTCGTCACGCGTCGTGCTGAGATGAAGTACACCGCGGACGGCACGCCTGAACGATTTTCGCTCGATGGTTCGGCCAACGGTGCCGAGGTCTCAGTGCGCACGACGTTCGCCAACGGCACCGCGCAGACCGAAGGCAATCAAGGGACCGCGAAGATCGCCACCTCGCAGCCGTTTTCGCCCAACGCTGTGGTACTTCCTAACGGCGTCTTCACTCTGTACGCAGCGCTCGCGGATCGACTCTCCAGAGTCACGGCAGGCGCGCAACTGAAGGCCTACATCCTGCCGCTCGCCGAGATCGGCGTCCGTGTGGTCAGCGATCAGCCGGAGCGCATACAGGTCGGCACGAATTTTCTTGATGTGCAGCGATACGACCTGCTGTTCAGCAATCCGGGAGGCGATCTCGCCGTGAGCCTGACGGCCGGTGACGGCGGACGCCTCATCCGCCTCAGCATCCCCGCGCAGGCCATCGAGGTCGTGCGAGAAGATGTCGCGTCTCCGACGTCGCGTACTCAGGTGTTCTCGAATCCCGGCGATGAAGGCGTCACCATTCCCGCCGTCGGCTTCAATCTCGGCGCGACCATCACCAAGCCCGCCTCCGCACAAGGCTCCGGCGCGGCAGGCGCCGCCACGCCGAAAGGCGGCGACGCTGGCAGGATGCCCGCGGTCATCCTGTTGGCCGGATCGGGCGTCGGCGATCGTGACGGCTTCGCGCTCGGTGTTCCAACGCTTCAGCAATTGGCCGGCGCGATCGCAGACGCCGGCTTCCTCGCCGTGCGCTACGACAAGCGTGGAGTCGGACAAAGCGGCGGACGCCCCGAGTCGGCAGGGATTCAGGACTACGCGGAAGACGTTCGCGCGGTTGTTCGCTGGCTGCTGCAGCGCAAGGACGTCGATCCGAAACGCATCGCAGTGGTCGGCCATGGCGAAGGCGCGTGGGTGGCGATGCTGGCAGCGGAGCGCGAGAAACGCATCGGTGCAGTCGTGTCCATCGCGGGTTCCGCGACGACCGGTTCCGAGTTCGTGCTCGAGCAGCAACAGCGAGCGCTCGACCAGATGAAGCTCACGCCTGAAGAGCGTGAGAAGAAGGTGACACTGCAGAAGCAGATTCAGAGCGCCGTCGTGAGCGGCAAAGGCTGGGAGCTCATTCCGAAGGAAGAGCGCCAGGCTGCCGACACGCCATGGTTCCAGAGTCTGCTCACGTTCGATCCGGGCAAGGTGCTGAAAGACGTCAAGCAGCCGGTCTTTTTCATGCACGGCGCACTGGACAAACAGGTACCACCGTCGAACGCCGACCGCCTTGCCGACGTCGCAACGAAAGGCGATTCCGCGTCCGTCGAGGTGATTGTCGTCCGCGGCGTGAATCACCTGTTGATTCCGGCGTTCACCGGCGAAGTCACCGAGTACGCGTCGCTGACCGACCGGAACGTGAGCAAGGATGTGAGCGGCGCGCTGACCGCGTGGCTCACCAAGACGTTCGCCGCAATCAAGTAGCCGCAATTAAGCAGGGCCGCCGTCAGGCGGCCGATGACAGCGAGACGACGATGAGCGTCCGGCGGGTGCGGGTTCCAGATCTCCGTCACAAGAAACAGGCAGGCGAGAAGATCGCCATGCTGACGGCCTACGACGCAACGATGGCCCGCTTGTTCGATCGCGCCGGCATCGATGTGATCCTCGTCGGTGACTCGCTCGCGTCAGTCATCCTCGGCCACCCGCACACGCTCACGGTGACGCTCGATGCGATGATCCACCACACGAGCGCGGTCGCACGCGGCACCGAGCACGCGCTCGTTGTCACCGACATGCCATTCCTCACCTATCAGGTCAGCGTCGAGGAAGCGGTGCGAAACGCCGGACGTCTTCTGCAAAGCGGTGCTTCGGCGGTAAAGCTCGAAGGCGGCAGACCGGTGCTCGACGTCGTGCGTCGGCTCGTCGACGTGGGCATTCCGGTCATGGGTCATCTCGGCCTGCAGCCACAGTCAGTGCATCAACTGGGCGGGTACGGCAGGCGCGGCTCGGAACCGCATGAAGCGGCCGCGCTCGTCGAAGACGCGGTGGCGCTGGAGCAAGCAGGTGCCTTCGCGATCGTGCTCGAGTCGATCCCGCCAGAACTCGCGCACACCGTTACCAAGCGCGTCGGCGTGCCAACGATTGGCATCGGATCCGGAGCCGACTGCGACGGACAAGTCCTGGTGAGCTACGACATGCTCGGACTCTTCGAAGGTCCGGTGCCATCGTTCGTGAAGCAATACGCGAACCTTGCATCTATCGTCGCCGCAGCCACGCGCGCCTACATCGACGAGGTGCGAACAGGAACGTACCCGTCCACGCGATCGACCGCCTCCTCGACTCCGCTCGGAACCGGCACCGAGGGCTGACGTGCGGCTCCAGCTACTCGACACGATTGCCGCCACTCGTGCGGCGATCGCGGAATCCCGCTCGCGCGGATCGATCGGCTTTGTTCCGACAATGGGGGCATTGCACGCGGGGCATGCCAGTCTGATACAGCGCGCGCGAAGCGAGTGCAGCACCGTCATTGTCAGCATCTTCGTCAATCCCCTGCAATTCGATCGCCCGGACGATCTCGAGCGCTATCCGAGGTCGCTCGAGACCGACCTCGAGCTATGCCGGAGAGATGGCGTCGATCTCGTGTTTGCTCCGAGCGTGAGCGAGATGTATCCGCGACCCATGGAGATGGCCGTCGATGTGGGACGGCTTGCCGATCACCTCTGCGGGCGATACCGGCCCGGACACTTCAAGGGCGTGGCGACCGTCGTCTTGAAGCTGCTCGGGATTGTTCAAGCGGACGTCGCTTATTTCGGCGAGAAAGACGCGCAGCAACTCGCGGTTGTGCGCCGCATGGTTACAGACTTTAATGTTCCCGTGCGGATTGCCGGCGTTCCAACCGTGCGCGAGCCGGACGGCCTGGCCCTCAGCTCGCGAAATCAGCGACTGACTGCCGATGAGAGACGACTCGCGCCTTGCTTGTACGGCGCGCTCCGGCGCGTCGCGGCGAGCGTCGAAGACGGCGCGTCCAACGTGTCCGAGATCACTCGCGATGCAGTCACAGCGATTCCGGCCGATGAACGATTGCGACTCGAGTATCTGGAGCTGGTCGATCCCGAGGACTTTCAACCGGTGACGCACGTCACCGGGCCGGTGGTTGCCGCTGGGGCGCTGTGGGTGGGAAACACTCGGCTCATCGACAACGTTCGCTGCACGCCTCCAACAAATGGTCCGCCTAAAGGCGGACACTACATATGAAAACGGCTGTAGCGTGGGCGGTGGCTGGTGTCGGCGTTCTGGCGATCGCAGGCACAGTGGTGTCGCTCGCGCAACGCGCGCCGGCGTCCTCGACTATGACGAACAAGACTCTCACAGCAGTCGCGGGGATCAGGGTCGGTCATGTCACGCTGAGCGAGCGGCCCACTGGCTGCACGGTGGTTGTCGTCGATGGCGACGGCGCGATCGGTGGCTACGCGCAGCGCGGCGGCGCGCCCGGAACGCGTGATGCGGATCTCCTCAATCCGCTCAACACCGTCGAGCAAGTCAACGCGATCTTTCTCACCGGCGGGAGCGCCTATGGCATCAGCGTCGGCGACGGCGTGACGCGCTATCTCGAGGAAAAGAAAGTAGGCTTCAAGATCGCCGGCACTGTCGTTCCGATCGTACCTGGGGCGGTGTTGATGGACCTTGGATTCGGCGGGAGCTCGACGATCCGTCCGAACGCCGACTGCGGGTACCGCGCCGCGTCCACGGCGAGCGACGGTCCGGTCGCCGAGGGAAACGTCGGTGCCGGCGCTGGTTCGACTGTCGGGAAACTGCTTGGCAGTCGCGACCGCGCGATGAAAGCAGGCGTCGGCAGCTCGGCGATCGCGCTGCCGAACGGCCTGGTTGTCGCAGCACTCGTCGCCGTGAACGCCGTCGGTGACATCGTCGATCCCACGACTGGCGCGGTCGTCGCTGGCGTACGCACGGCAGACGGCAAGCGACTCGCGGATGCGCGACTACTGATCCGATCCCAGCCCTCAGCGAACACGCCATCGCCCGGCGCGAACACCACAATCGCCGTCGTCGCGACCAACGCCAAACTCACGAAGGTACAGGCCAGCCGCATGGCGCTGATGGCTGACGATGGCCTGGCGCGAGCGATCACTCCGGCGCATACGCCAGCCGATGGCGACACCGTGTTTGCGTTGGCAACCGGCCGATGGGATGGACAGGTAGACGTCGGAACCATTGGCGCGCTCGCAGCAGAAGCGCTCTCTGAAGCGATCGTGCGTGCCGCGACTCAGGCCACCGCCTCGGGCGGCCTTCCGTCTGCTCGCGATCTGAACACCGTGCCCGCCAGGCTTCGGTAATTTCATGTGCGAAATGCAAAATGCAAACGCTGGATGTGCCGTTGCACTGTTTGCATTTTGACTTTTGCATTTTGAATTACTGATGTCCCTGCACCTCACCCTCCTCATCGTCTATTCCATCGGCATCGTCGGAATTGGGATCTGGACTGCGCGCCTGGTGCGCGGCAGCAGTGAGTTCTTCGTCGCGGGCCGCAGTCTCGGACCAGGGCTGATCCTCGCGTCGATGCTGGCCGCCAACATCGGCGCTGGTTCGACGGTCGGCGCTGCCGGCCTCGCGTATCGAGACGGACTGAGTGCGTGGTGGTGGGTTGGATCGGCGGGGCTCGGGTCGATCGTGTTTGCGTTCTTTGTTGCGCCGCGGTTGTGGCAAATCGCGAAAGAACACGACTTCTACACGACCGGCGACTACCTCGAATTCCGGTACGGCCCCACTGTTCGAGGCGTGACCACCGCGTTGATCGCGCTTGGCGTGCTGGCACTGCTTGCGGGACAACTCATCGCGGGTGCAACGATTCTCAACGTCCTCACCGGCATGCCGCGATGGGCCGGGGCAGTCACCGGTGGCGCGATCATGACGATCTATTTCACCGCGGGCGGTCTTCTTGGCTCAGCCTGGGTGAACACCTTTCAGTTGATCGTGATGCTCGTGGGGATGCTGGTCGCGCTGCCTGTGGCGATGAATTCCGCTGGCGGTTTCGCAACGATCACCGGCGGAAACGTGCCGCCACACTTCGGCGACATCCTCTATTCGTCGGGATCCGGTTCTGGCTGGACGCTGCTCTTCCTGCTCGGTCCTGCGTTTATCATCTCGCCCGGTTTGATTCAAAAAGCGTACGGCGGGGCCAGTGCGAGTGCGGTTCGCACAGGCGTCGCCCTGAACGCTGCCGGCTTGATTGGCTTCGCGTTCGTGCCAGTACTGTTTGGCATGATCGCCAAGGTCACGTCCCCCGGGATCACCGACCCGAACGCGGTATTGCCGACAGTCCTCACCCACGAGTTGCCGCCGTGGCTCGGCGCGATCGCACTCGCAGCAGTCTTCTCGACCGAAGTGGACACCTGTGACGCGATCCTCTTCATGCTCTCGACATCGGCGTCGAAGGATCTCTACAAGCGCTTCCTCAATCCTGCGGCATCGGACGCTCAACTGCTCCGCGTCGGGCGGACGTCTGCGGTTCTCGGTGGCATCATCGGTGTGCTGTTGTCGATCTGGCTGCAGACCGTGATCAGCGCGGTGACGGTCTTTTACTCGCTGCTCGTCGTCACGTTGTTCGTGCCGGTGATCGGCGGGCTGTATGTGCGGCGGGCACAAAGCACGGAGGCCATGGCCGCGGTCGTGGCGGGTGTCGCGACGCTCATCGTGGTACGCTTTGGGGTTGCCGGAGCCTATCCGTGGGCGGACCCGGCACTGAGCGGAATCATCGCGTCCGCTGTCGCATTCTTCGCCGTCTTGGCCATTCGAAATCGTTTAGGAAGCGTCTTGGGCGCCGGAGCGCGTAGCGCGTAGGCGGCCGCGGAGACCACATGAAGACTCATCGCATTGCAGTTATCGCCGGCGACGGCATCGGCAAGGAAGTCGTTCCCGCCGGCATCGAGATCCTCAACCTCGCCGCCGAGCACGGCGGATTCACATGCGAGTTCACGCAGATCCCATGGGGATGCGATTACTACCTGCAGACCGGTCGCATGCTGGATCCGGACGGCGTCGATCAGTTGCTGAAGTTCGACGCGATTTATCTCGGCGCCATCGGCGACCCGCGCGTCGCGGATCACATCTC
>DATCXH010000931.1:0-2814 GCA_036565925.1 Vicinamibacterales bacterium | reverse complement strand
TTCGCGCAGATGCGCGTACGGCGAGCCATCGCGCGCACGCCAACCGAAGAAGGTGATTGTGTCGCCTACCTTGATCGTCACGTCCTTCTTCCAACCGGTACGCTCGAGCACATTGGGCGGATAGCCTTCGAGCATCCAGTTCACTACCTCGCCATTCGCCTCCTTGACGTCCACCCAGACATGGGTGTGCGGGTTGGTCCACGCGATCTTGGTAATGACGCCGGACAACGTCACCGTTTTCGTGGCATCGAAGGCGACGCCGAAGGAGTGATGCGCAGACGCGGGACCGGGCAGGAGCAGGCCCGTCAGCGCGAGCGCGACGGCTGGTCGCAACAGCAAATTTCGCATGGCGCAGGATTTTAGCGCATCCCGGCGATGCTGCAGGGATGCGCAGGCCTGCCAATATATGAGTCTATTAAAAGCATATTACTTGACACGTCAAGCATCATCGTCTATATCTCAAGACAGGAGGTTTTCGAGGAGGTTCAAGATGTTTGGTCAGACACGTTCAAATCCTTTTGAGGACATCTTCAATTTCCAGCGCGAAGCCGAGCGCTTGTTCAATCAGTTCTGGACTGATGTGCCGATCCGCCCCGTCCGTCCAAACCTCAACTACCCGTTCCAGGTTCACACGGCTGAGGACGGCTGGCGTGTTGAGATCCCGATGCCCGGGATCGACCCGGCCACTGTTACGCTCGAAGTTGCCGGCAACGCCATCGTGGTCCGCGCCGAGCAGGATGGCGGCCACGATGACGGCGCCACCCGCTGGGAGCAGACCATGACTGTGCCCCGGATCCTGGATCTCGATCGCATCCGCGCGACCCACAAGCACGGCATGCTGGTGTTGACGATTCCGCTGAAAGAGAGTGTCAAGCCGCGCCGTATCCAGATCGACGGCGTCGCCGACACGCAGAAGCAACTCACCTCGGCGTAAGGCACGACCGACAGGGGCCGGCTCGCTCCGGCCCCGTACTCCGCGCAGGAGGATGGCAATGTCCCGCGTTCGACTCACGTTGATCGCGCTGGGCATGGCGATCGCCGTGCCCGCGCCGACCGGTGCAGGTCTGTCGTTGCCGGTGACCACCGGCGCAGGTCTGTCCTCGCCGACGAGCGTTCCTGAGCCTGCGGCATGCACGCCGCAACCAGACTCCGACTACTCGGACACGCGATGGGTATGGCGCCTCCGCGCCTATCGGCATCTCGACTGTGTTGATGCGATCGTCCAGCGTGCGCTCTCGGCACCGTCACGGGATCGCATCGAGCTGTCGCGCCGCGATCTCGAGCGCATCAGAACGGAGGCGTCGCAAGCTCGCGCCGCCGCCGCCCGCATGGATTAATCACGCAGAGGAAGGAGAGTGCGATGTCTGCCGTCGTTGCGTTGCTTGCGATCTTGAGTCTTGCGCCTCCCGGAGCGGCGACCGCCGCGCCGAACTTGACCGGCACATGGCGTTCGGCCGTTGAAGAAACCCCGCTGTCGTCGTCATTCGACGAGTCGGTGTGGGGAAAGAACGCCAAATCCACTCGCCTCGTCGAAATGGTCCTCAAGCCAACCGGCGACGCCACCTTGACGGTGACCCGCAAGATCCTCGATGCGCATGGGCGCGAGATCAAAGCCGCAACATCGATCGAGCACGCCGAACTGACCGTGGGCAACGTACAGCAGGCGAACGACGTGCGTTCCGATCTCGCGGTCACCGTGAAACACGCGGAGCGTCGCTATCCCGACGATCCGAAGGGGACGTGGGTGCTCGACGGATTGCGCGTGACCGTCTCGACGTTCAACGACGATCCGTCGCGCATCGAAGTGCGCGTCGATACCCCGGAAGGCCGCGGCTCGTTCTGGGAGACCCTCCGCCGCAGCGTCCGCAAGCCAGCAACACGGTCGTAAGCACACGGAGATGACCGCGGTGCGTAACTGGACTCGCCTTCGCGCAGTGCAAGTGGCGGCTGGATTGGCTGTCGTGTGTGCAATGGGAGATTGGACCGCCGTCACTGCCCAGCGTGCGGTGGCCAAACCGACGCCGCGCGCGATCACCGCCCGAGGACCGCTGCTGCCGGGCGAACAATCAACGGTTGATCTGTTCGAGCGGGCGCGCGCCTCTGTCGTGTTCATCAGCACGCAGGCGCAGGTGATGGACGCGTGGACGCGCAATGTCTTCAACGTGCCGCGCGGCACGGGTTCGGGCTTCATCTGGGACGCTGCCGGACATATCGTCACGAACCGGCACGTCGTGGCCGGTGCCTCTGGCGGGGCGCGTGTCCGCTTGAATGATGGTCGCGATGTCGATGCGACGGTCGTCGGTATCAGCGCGGCGCACGACCTTGCGGTCCTCAAGGTGGATTTGGCGAGGATGCCGCAGCCGTTGCCGCTTGGCACCAGCTCCGATCTCCGCGTCGGGCAAAGCACGTTTGCGATCGGGAACCCGTTTGGTCTCGATTGGACGCTCACGACAGGCATCGTGTCGGCGCTGGATCGATCGCTGCCGACCGAGGAGGGGCGCAGCCTCATCGAGCATTTGATTCAAACCGATGCGGCAATCAATCCCGGCAACTCGGGTGGTCCGTTGCTGGACAGCGCCGGCCGTCTGATCGGCGTCAACACCGTGATCTACAGTCCGTCGGGCGCCTCGGCTGGTGTCGGCTTCGCAATTCCCGTCGACACCGTCAACCGCGTCGTACCTCAACTCATCGCGTCGGGTCGATACGTGAGACCGGCGCTCGGCATCGAAATCGACGAGGGACTCAATCAGCTGATTTCACAGCGCCTGGGGGTCTCGGGTGTCGCAATTCTGCGCGCACCGCCGGGATCGGCGG
>DATCXH010000266.1:0-4589 GCA_036565925.1 Vicinamibacterales bacterium | reverse complement strand
GAAGCGGGTCATCGCCACGCGGGCCGCTTCGATCTGGCGCGCCGTCATCCAGCACGGCTCCATCGCCTTCAGCCCGTAGTCGCCGAACGACACGTCCGATCCGCGCCACGCTTTGCCAGTCATTCGACCGCGCTGTTGCTTGCGGTACTTGACCTTCTTCGGCATCAACATGATTCGTTACCTTCTATCCCCGGCGGGGGCGCGCCGCGGAGCGCGATCCCGGTATTCCTCGTCGCGACCGACGCGCGGCACCAGGCGCTCGCCCTTGTAGAGCCACACCTTCACGCCGATCTGGCCGTAGGTCGTGCTGGCCTCGGCAAACCCGTAGTCGATGTCCGCGCGCAGCGTCTGCAGCGGCAGCTGCCCGTGCAGATACCATTCGGAGCGCGCGATCTCCGCGCCGTTCAAGCGTCCCGACACGCGCACCTTGATGCCGCGTGCGCCGAAGCGCAGCGCCGACTCGACCGCCTTGCGCATCGCACGACGGAACGCGACGCGCTTTTCGAGCTGCACCGCCACCGACTCGGAGATGAGCTGAGCTTCGAGCTCCGGCTTCTGAATCTCCTGGATGTTGATAAAGACCTCGCGGTTGGTCCGCTTCTGGATCTCCTGCTTCAACTTGTCCACTTCAGTACCCTTGCGGCCGATGATGATGCCCGGACGCGAGGTGTAGATGTGGATCTTCAAGTTGTTGGCGGCGCGTTCGGTCTCGATGCGCGACACGCCGGCGTGCGAGAACCGCTTCTTGAGGTCCTGACGCAGCGCAAGATCCTCGTGCAGCAACTTGGCGTAGTCCTTGTCGGCGTACCAGCGCGAGCGCCAGGTCTTGTTGAAGCCGAGCCGGAATCCGTACGGGTGAACCTTCTGGCCCACGGTTTCTCTCCTGTCGTTAACGCTTACGCGGTGGCTGCGGCCTTTTTCCCGCGCGCAGCCCTGGCCGCCGGGCGGGCGGTCTTCGCTTTCGCCGATCCTTCAGCCGCCGCGCCCTCCGCGCCGACCTTCTCAATCTTCAACGGTCGTTCGACGACACGTACCGTCAGGTGCGCGGTCCGCTTGACGACGCGGTAGGCACGGCCCATCGGAGCCGGACGCACGCGCTTCATCGACATGCCCTGGTTGGCAAACACTTCCGCCACGTAGAGCCGATCGATGTCGCCGCTGAACCCGTCCTTCTGCTGCAGATTCGCCACCGCCGACCGCAGAACCTTGGCCAGCTCGCGGGCGATGATCTTCCGCGTGAACTGCAGCGTGGCGAGCGCCTGGTTCACGGTCTTGCCGCGAATCAAATCGCACACCAGACCGGCCTTCTGCGCCGAGGTGCGAATGCCGCGCGCCGTTGCCTGTGCTTCAACCATGACGTTCCTACCCCTAGCTCTTGCCGCCCGCCGGTGCGCCGGCTGGTGCGGCAGCGGCCGCAGCGGCGGCCTTCTCGGTCTTGGTCGTGTGGCCTTTGAACGCACGCGTCGGCGCGAACTCGCCGAGCTTGTGGCCGACCATGTTCTCCGTCACGTAGACCGGGATGAACTTCTTGCCGTTGTGCACGGCCATCGTGTGGCCGACCATCTCGGGCACGACCGTCGATCGGCGTGACCACGTCTTGACCACTTTCTTCTCGTTCGCCCGGTTCATCCCCTCGATCTTCTCGAGGAGCGAGGTCTCGACGAACGGCCCTTTCTTCAGTGACCGGCTCATTACTTCGGTCTCCTCTGGACGATGAATTGATTCGTGTCCTTGCGCCGGCGCGTCTTGTAGCCCTTCGTCGGCTGACCCCATGGCGTCACCGGGTGGCGTCCGCCGGACGTCTTGCCTTCACCACCACCGAGCGGGTGATCCACCGGGTTCATGGCCACGCCGCGCACGTGCGGCCGCTTGCCGAGCCAGCGGCTGCGGCCGGCTTTGCCGATCGACACGTTCTCGTGATCGATGTTGCCGACCTGGCCAATCGTCGCGACGCACTCGACGTTGATCTTGCGAATCTCGCCCGACGGCATCTTCACCGACGCGTACTCGCCCTCGCGGGCGACGAGCTGCACCGACGATCCGGCGCTGCGCGCGATCTGACCACCCTTGCCCGGCTTCAACTCGACGTTGTGAATCTGCGTGCCGAGCGGAATCGCCTTCAGCGGCATGCAGTTGCCCGGCAGGATGTCGACGTTGTCGCCGGCAACGATCGTGTCGCCGACCTTGATGCCCACCGGCTGCAGGATGTAGCGCTTCTCGCCGTCGGCGTAGCTGACGAGCGCAATTCGCGACGAACGGTTCGGGTCGTACTCGATCGTCTCGATCGTGCCGACGATGTTCTTCTTGTCGCGCTTGAAGTCGATGATCCGGTAGAGCCGTTTGTGTCCGCCTCCGCGCCACCACGAGGTCACTTCGCCGCGATTGTTACGGCCACCCGATCGATGCAGGTTCTCCGTCAGCGGACGATACGGCTCCGAGGTCGTCAGATCGTCGGAGGTCTGCACCGTCTTGAATCGCGAGCCCGGCGACGTCGGATTGAATTTTCTAATCGGCATGATCCTTACGCCCCCTGCAGGAACTCGGGCAGCTTCTCGCCATCCCGCAGCTTCACGTAGGCCTTCTTCCAGTCGGACCGGCGGCCCATGTAGCGACCCTGCCGCTTCATCTTCCCGTGCGCGAGCGATGTGCGAACGCTCTGCACTTTGGAACCGAGCAGCGATTCGACGGCGCGCTTGATGTCGATCTTGTTGGCGTTCATCGCGACTTCGAACACCAGCGTCTGTCCGTCTTCACGGATGACGGTGGTCTTCTCAGTAATGAGCGGCCGCCTGATGACGTCAGTGAGTTTCATCAGCCCAACGCCTCCTGCAGTTTCTCCAATGCGGCCCTCGTCAGCACCACCCGCCGCGTATCCATCACGTCCCGCGCACTCACACGATTGCTCGGGAGCATGCGCACTCCGTCGATGTTGCGCACCGACAGGGCGATACGCTCCTCGGGCTTCACGTCCACGAGCAACGCCTTTCCGTCGATGCCGAGGCGCTTGAGCATCTCGGCGGCGGCCTTGGTTTTGATCTCGCCGATGCTCAACGCGTCGACGACAATCACGGCGCCGTCACGCAGCTTCTGCGTCAGCGCGGCGCGCAGCGCGCCTTTCTCGACCTTCTTCGGCAGTTGATAGTCGTAGCTGCGCGGCTGCGGGCCGAACACCGTGCCGCCCTTGCGCCACAGCGGATTGCGAATCTCGCCGACGCGGGCACGCCCCGTGCCCTTCTGCCGCCACGGCTTCTTGCCGGAGCCGCTGACCATCGCACGCGTCTTGGTCGCATGGGTACCGCGACGATCGGCAGCGTTGGACCGGATGACGGACTGGTGAATCAGGTCCGTCTTCACCCGGCCGCCGAATACCTCGTCGTTCAGGTCGAGCGAGCCGACCTTCTCGTTCTGCTGGTTGACGACATCTACAGTCATGGCTGTTTCCGTCTACTTCTTGCCGGTCTTCTTCTTCACCGGCTCGACCTGCGCGACCTTGATGGTCTTGGCCGCCACAGCCTTGCGGATCATCACAATGGCGTTCGGTCCACCGGGCACCGCGCCCTCGACGAGCAACAAGTTGTTCTCGGGGTCGACGCGCAGCACTTTCAGATTGCGCACGGTCACGCGATCGCTGCCCATGTGACCCCCCATCCGCATCCCCTTCACGACGCGCGACGGATACGACGAGGCCCCAATCGATCCCGGTGCGCGGTGAAACATCGAGCCGTGCGTCGCGCGGCCGCCCTTGAAGTGGTGCCGCTTCACCACGCCCTGGAAGCCTTTGCCGCGGCTGGTGCCGATCACATCCACGCGATCACCGTTGGCGAAGATCGAGACGTTCACCTGGTCGCCCAGCTTCAGCGGGTCGCCGCCGTCCTTCACCTTCACCTCGCGACGCACGCGCGTGGGCGGCACACCCGACTTCTTGAAGTGGCCCTGCGTCGGCTTGTTCTCCTTGGTCGGCTTGGCCTCGACGAGCCCGAGCTGCACGGCCTGATAGCCGTCGCTCTCCACCGACTTGAGCTGCGCCACCACGCACGGCCCGGCCTTCAGCACTGTCGCGGGATAGACGGTGCCGTCCGGTTCGAACAGCTGCGTCATCCCCACTTTCTTGCCGATGATTCCTGTGACCATCTCTCGTCCCCGGCGGGTCTACAAAGCAAGACCCGCCCTACGACCGTCTATTTCCCGTGCTCTTTTCCAAACGCCTTGATTTCCACATCCACACCGGCGGGGAGATCGAGCTTCATCAGCGCGTCCACCGTCTGCGGCGTCGGCTCGAAGATGTCGATCAGCCGCTTGTGCGTGCGGATCTCGAACTGCTCGCGCGACTTCTTGTCCACGTGCGGCGAGCGCAGCACCGTCCAGCGGTTGCGCGAGGTCGGCAGCGGAATCGGGCCGGCCAGCTGGGCGCCCGTGCGCTTTGCCGTGTCCACGATTTCGCCCGTGGACTGATCGAGAATCCGCGAGTCGTACGCCTTCAGGCGGATGCGGATTTTGTCGCTAAACATTGCCATCGTTTTTCCTGTAGGGCGGGTCCTGGTTTGGGGACCCGCCGGCTTGGCGGGTCTATAAAGCAAGACCCGCCCTAC
>DATCXH010000463.1:0-10898 GCA_036565925.1 Vicinamibacterales bacterium | reverse complement strand
CACTGAATCACCCGAACATCGCCACGATCTACGGACTCGAGCAACACGCTGGCACTCACGCACTCGTCCTCGAACTGGTCGAGGGAGAGACGCTGGGCGAGCGCATCGCAGGAGGTTCGGTTCCGACAGCGGACGTGCTGGCTATCGCGCGGCAGGTCATAGAAGCACTCGAGGCGGCGCACGAACGCGGGATTGTGCACCGCGATCTGAAACCAGCCAACATCAAGGTCACCGGAAGCGGACTGGTCAAGGTGCTCGATTTCGGCCTGGCCAAAGCCATGGATCCATCGCCGGCCGGATCGGGAGTGACTGTCGACCTGACGCAGTCGCCCACGCTCTCGACAGGTGGCACGCGAACCGGCGTCATCCTTGGCACCGCCGCCTACATGAGCCCCGAGCAGGCCCGCGGAAAAGCCGTGGACAAGCGTACGGACATCTGGGCGTTCGGCTGCGTCCTCTACGAGATGCTGACCGGACGGATCGCGTTTCGAGGCGACACGCTGTCTGACACGATCGTGGCCATCCTCGACCGCACGCCCGACTGGTCTGCGGTGCCTGCTGACACACCCGCCGTTGTGCTGAAGCTCGTGCGCCGGTGTCTCGAGAAGGACTCGCGCAGACGGTTGCGCGACATCGGCGACGCGCGGCACGACCTGGAGGACGCATTCGACGAGCCAGCACAGCTCATCCTCACCGAACGCGCTCGCACTCGATTTCGCCGCGTCCAGTTCCAGAGGCTGACCGACATCGAAGGCGTAAACGAGGCGCCGGCGATCTCACACGACGGCAAGATGGTCGCCTTCGTGACGGTGGTCGCCGGCACGCGTCAAATCTGGATCAGGCTCCTGGCGGGCGGTGCGCCGCTCCAATTGACGCGCGACAGTGTGGATCACCTGTACCCGCGCTGGGCCCCTGATTCGACCACGTTGATCTATTACACGCCGCCGCCGGCCGGATCCGACAACGGCACACTGTGGGAAATCGGGGCACTCGGCGGATGGCCTCGTCGCATTGCGGCAACGATTGGCGCCGGCGATATCAGCCACGACGGCCGTCGGATAGCGCTCTTCGAATCCATCAGCGAGCAGCTCGCGCTCGTGCTGACCACTCGTGAGGGATCACGGGCGGAGCGCGTAGCGCTGCTGCCCCCTGGTACTTACAGCCCGCCCCGATGGGCACCCGACGATCGAACGATTGCCGTTCAGAGATTAGGGCACGGCGGGTTCGACGGCCACGTCGACCTCATCGAGGTGGCGAACGGCGCGCGACGCGAGGTCGTGAGTGCGGCCTGGCTGCAAGGCTTTGACTGGCTGTCCGGCGGCTCCGGGCTCGTCTACAGCTCGTCGCGTGACAGCTCGCTACTGTATCCTCCAGTGTTCAATCTGCGTGTCGTTCGACGCGACGGCAGCGACGATCGACAGCTCACATTCGGCGATCATTCCTACGTCGCGCCCGACATCCATGCTTCCGGCAAACTGGTCGCGAGTCGCGTCATCAGCCGCTCCGACATCTGGAAATTCCCAATCGGCGGATCCCCGGTCGAGAACACACGCGCCGCCGTTCGCATTACCCGGCAGACGGGCCAGGTCCAGGTGCCGTCGGTGAGTCCCGATGAGCGCGAGATCGTGTTCGTGTCCGACAGCGGTGGCCACGGGAACCTGTGGATCGCCGCAATAGACGGCTCGGCCGCCCGGCCGATAACCTTTGAGACCAATCCTGACGTCGCAATCGGCCTGCCCCTCTGGTCGCCACGCGGAGACGTGATCGCGTTCGTTCGATCGGAATCGGCCCAGGCAGCGCTTTGGGGGATCGCGCCCGATGGCAGCAATTTGCGGTTTCTCGCGCAGGGATGGGCGCCGTGTTTTTCAGCCGACGGAGATTGGCTGTATTACTGGCGGCTTGGCGTTCAACCGGGGCGGATTGAGAGAATGCCAATCGATGGTGGACCGCCGGAGTTAATACGGGAAGGGAGCGGCATCGTCATCCCGGCGATCTCTCGAGACGGTACGACACTCTTTCTCTCGCAACCGATGTCTTCGAACATCGGCATACTTGGCGCCGGGATCACGACGTTCGTGCGTGCGACTCCGCCCGGCGGGTCGAGCGAAACGATCTTTCGAGTCGCGGGCGAACGACTGCCGGTGCGACACCTGTCGCTCACGATCTCACCCGACGGCCAGCACCTGGCCACGCTCCTCATGGACGGCGCCACAACGAACATCTGGCTGCTGCCATCGACCGGTGGACCGATAAGGCCGGTGACTGACTTTGGTGACCGATCCGTCACGATCGCGCGCAGCGTGTCGTGGTCGCGCGACAGTCAGCATATCTACGCGGCCGTGGCCAGGACACACACCGACATCGTGCTCCTCGACGGCCTGCTCTAGTCGGACGTCTTCTGCAAGCTGCGATCAGCGCGACGGCACGCGCACGCGTTCTCGGCACGAGACCGACATCTACCGCGGAATGGAAATACGAAACGCCGTGCCGCCAGCCCCGGTGGCGGCCAGCGTGAGATGACCGCCCAGCGCCTCGACTGCGCCTTTGGCGAGCGACAGGCCAAGGCCGGTTCCGCTGCCGTTGGCGTCGTTGGCGCGATAGAAGCGATCGAAGATCCGCTCACGCGCCTCGCCCGAGATACCCGGCCCCGTGTCGATGACTTCAACAACGGCGTCGTGCGACGTTTGGGCGATACGAATGCGCACCTGCCCGGCGGTGGGAGTGAACTTGATGGCGTTGTCCACCAAGCTGATCAGGGCCTGACGCAGCACCAGCCGATCCGCCAACACGACGGGGGACGCCTGTCGATCGATGCTCAGCGTCTGGTGCTTCTCTTCGGCGAGTACCGACAAGTGCGAGACCACATCGTCGGCGAGCGCGGAAAGGTCGACTGCATCGCGTGACAGCTTCGCCTGACCCGTCTCCGCACGCGACAACGTGAGCAGACGATCGACGAGCGAGCCCAGTCGATCGACCTCCTCGAGCATGCTGCCGATGATGCCGCGGTACGCTGACTCATCGCGATGGCCGCGCAGCCCGACCTCACCGACACTGCGAATGGCCGTCAATGGTGTTCGCAATTCGTGCGAGACGTCTGTGGTGAACCGCCGCATTTGATCGAAGGACGCCTCCAGACGGCCGAGCGTCTCATTGAAAACCGTCGCCAGCCGTCCCATCTCGTTCTCGGGATTCGCGACTGGCAGGCGGTCGCCGAGTCGCTCTGCGGTGATCGTCCGCGCCCGCTCGGTCATCTCTTCGATAGGCGTTAGCGCGCGCCGGGCCAGCACGTAGCCACCGAGTCCGGCGACGCCGACTGCGAGCGGCGCGCCGAGCATCAGAATCAGCAGCAGATCGCGCAACTGCTTCTGCATCCCTTCTTCGGATCGAGCCACCTGCAGCGCGACCCGTCGCTTGCCGATCAGCGCGAAGGTCTCGGGGTCCTCGACACACGGGCACACATAGCTGTGCGCGGTCATCACACGGATCGGCTCACCGGCAGTGGCCAGCGACACGATCGAGTCTTCCATCCGAGCCGCCAACTTCTGCGTCTCAGGCAGCGGTCGCCGCATCGCTTCGGAGTTGATGAACAGCAACTGCTTGCCGTCGTCGCTCCACACCTGCACCCAGGGCGCTTCTTCCTCGAGCAGCAAATCGACCTGCGGTGCTGGCATGACCAGACCATCAGGCCCTTCATCCACGGTCGCTGCCGCCCAGAAGAAGTCGGCGCGGAGCCGATCGTTGAGCGCCTGCGACACACTGCGGCTCACGAATGCGTAGACCCCGACCGCGTACACACCGAGGACCACGATCATGACGCCGACGTACCACAGCGTGAGCCGCACACGCACGCTGTGTGAGCGCCACCACCGTGTCACGGCTCACCCTCGCGCAGCATGAAGCCGACACCGCGTACGGTGTGAATCAACTTGATCGATTGATCGGCATCGACCTTCCGGCGCAGCCTGGCGATGTGCACATCGATGACGTTGTCGAGCGGCGTCGTGCGCGCGGTCTCCTTCCACACGTCGCGCGCCAGCGTTTCGCGCGACACGACCTGCCCGTGATACCGCAGCAGATACTCCAGTAACTCGAACTCGCGCACCGTCAGCTCGACGGGCTGTGCGTTGCGCGTCACCTTGCGCGTCACCAGATCCATCTCGAGGTCGCCGACCGACAGTCGCGGCGTCTCCGCGACACGGCCGCGACGCACCAATGCCCGGATGCGCGCCAGCAGCTCGGCGAAGGCAAACGGCTTGATCAGATAGTCATCGGCCCCGGCGTCGAGCCCGGTGACGCGATCCTGGAGCGAGTCGCGGGCCGTGAGCACGAGCACCGGCGTTTTGACGCCACGCTGACGGAGCGCCTGCAGGATCTCCAGACCGTCGCGCCCGGGCAGGGTCAGATCGAGCAGGATGACGTCGAACGACTCGGTGTTGACCCTGAAAAAGGCCCCCTCCCCGGTCCGCTCGACAATCACCTCGAACTTCTCGCCCTCGAGACCTTCGCGCAGTGCGTTGGCGACCTTCATTTCGTCTTCGACGACGAGTACTCGCATGCAGGTGGGGCCGGTCCTATGGCCGGCCGGATGATCCCTCAACCGCGATTCTAATTGAGACGTAGCTCGTTCACGCTTGCAGATTCTCTGCTCCGTTCGTGTTCGAGACTGAATTTAAGATATGAAGCCGATGGAGTTCTCGCTGCTCGAAACGATGCGCCTGGACGAGGGGACCATCGTTCGTCTCGAGCGACACCTGGCGCGGATGGCCGGTTCGGCGGGTCGGTTTGGCTATCAGCTCGACGAGGTACGGATTCGCCGTGCGGTCGCCAGGACCGCCGGCGAGCACCCGGGCGGGCAGTGGCGCGTGCGGCTGCTCGTCGCGCGCGATGGCACGCCCACGATCGAGTGCACGCCCTATACGCGAGCCTCGCGAGCGTGGCGCGTGACGTTCGCGTCGACCCCCGTCGATTCACGCGATCCGTTTCTCGCGAACAAGACGACCCATCGCGACGTGTACGACGCGGCGCGGCGCGCCCACCCTGACGTCGACGATGTGATCCTGTCGAACGAGCGGGGAGAAATCACCGAAACCACCATCGCGAACGTCGTCGTCGAGATCGACGGGGTACGCTATACGCCGCCGCTGTCGAGCGGATTGCTGTGCGGCACATTTCGCGCCGAGCTGCTTGCGTCGGGTGACATCGAGGAGCGTGTGCTGACTCGTGCAGACGTGACACACGCGTCGCGGCTGTGGTTGATCAACAGCCTGCGAGAATGGATCGACGCGGCCCTCGTATAAACTCTATTGGTCATGGCCGACTTCGCCGTCATTGAACAACAGCTCACCAGCGCACTCGGATTGAATCGTAGACCGGTCGCAATCGCGTTCGGTGAATCGGCGCCAGCCGGCGTCGCCCCACTCAACGGCACACAGCCGTCTGGATGCAGCTTCTGGCGCCTCGCATCCGCGGGGAAGACGTTCTACACGGTGCCATCGGATCACTACAACTGCCCGATCGGCAGCTATACGCACAACATCGCCTTACCGAAGGAACGCGAGCCGGAGTTGATGAACACGCTGTCGCTGATGGTGAATGCCGGCTACCTCAAGATGCACGAGGTTCCTGGTATACCGCGGCTGCCGAAGACACCTGCGATCACGATCTACGCGCCGCTTGGCGTGACGCCGGTCGATCCGGATGCGGTGCTCGTGTCGGGAACGCCAGGTCGGCTCATGCTGCTGCACGAGGCGGCAACGCGGGCGCTGGATGACCGGGCGATGCCTGTTCCCCTGCTTGGCCGTCCGACGTGTATGGCGATTCCTGCGGCATTGTCCTCTGGTATCGCCTCGAGCTTTGGCTGCATCGGCAATCGCATCTACACCGGCATCTCGGACGAGGAGTTCTATACAGTCATCGCCGGAAAGCATCTCGCGGCGATCCTCGCAGAGCTCGACACGATCGCGTCGGCCAATGCGGCGCTCAGCGAATACCACACCGAGCGACGCGCGTCTTTGGCAACGGCGTAGAACGGCGGGTCCAAAGAGCAGGACCCGCTGTACGTCTGTCTAGACCCCCACTCGTGAACGCGGAATCTTGATTCGCTCGACCAGCGGTCGATAGCGAGGGTCGCTTCGGAGCGGCGCGAAGCGCGGCTCGGCATCGAGCGTCGCGAGCGCGGGATCGCGATCCAGCCACGCCTGATCCAGCGCCTCGAAGGCCTCGTCACACTCGCCGAGGCCCGTATGCGCGAGCGCGAGATGGAATGGCGGCACATAGCGTGTGCGCGCGAGCGAGCGGGCACGCGCGATCAACGCCTGCGCCTGTGAGCGGCAGCCCAATACCGCCTTGATATGCGCGAGCCACGACAGCAGCACGGGATGCGAGGGATCGAAGGTCAGCGCGAGGTCGAGCTGTGCAACAGCTTCATCGCCGCGGCCCGCTTGCAGGAGTGCCGCCGCCAGCACGCGATGCGCGCTCACGAACTCCGGATCCATTTCGAGCATGTGGCGGCAATGCGCGATCGCACTCTCATAGTCGCCTGAAACGTACCGGGTCCAGGTGCCGGTATTGTTGGTGCCCAGGCACAACGGATCGAGCTCTCGAGCGCGTTCGACGGCGGCCAGCGCCTCTTTGTAGCGTGACTCGAGCGCCAGCATCAGCCCGTACGACCGCAGCGCCGCCCCATTGCTCGGATTGAGCTTGATCGCCTCGGCGTAGCTCGCTTCCGCTGCCACCCAGTCACCATCGAGCATTCGGTGCAGATCGCCGATCACCGCATGGGCTTCGGACACCGTTGGATCGATCGCGAGAGCACGCGTGGCCGACTCTCGAGCGGCAGCCAGCGCCACACGCGGCAACTCGTGGTAATACTCCGCGCTGGCAACCTGCACGCGCGCCAGCGCGGCGAGTGCCGCCGCGAAATCCGGCGCATCGGTCACCGCTTCAGTGAACCAGCGCAGCGCTTCGTCCAGGCCGACATCTCCCGGTCTCGCCCACTGATACTTGCCTTTCAAGTAGGCCTGATAGGCGCGCGGGTGATCGCGCGGCGCGACCACCGCTCGTGCCGGCGGCACCAGCTCACGCAGGAGCGATTGCGCGACGCGCCCCGCAACATCCGCCTGCACCGAGAGCCAGTCGGCCGTGCTGCGCTCGTACGTCTCGGACCATAGCTGTGTCTCGGTTGCCGCTTCAACCAGTCGTGCCGTGATCCGGACGCGCGTTCCGTCACGACGCGTGCTGCCCTCGAGCAGGTACTCCGCCTTCAACGCCTCGCCGATCTCGCGTGCTCGCTGCAGAGTGCCCTTGAAGAACATCGACGACCAGCGGCCGATGATCCCGACCTGACCGCGACACAGCGGCCCGAGCTGCGCGATCAGTTCCTCGGTGAGGCCGTCGCTGAAGTACTCCTGGCTGCTGTCGTCACTGAGATTGCTGAACGGAAGCACGACGAGCCGCACGTTCGGTGACGCGTGCCCCATCCTCGCGGTGTTGCGCTCGGTGGGAACACTGCACACGAACCGGTAGCCGCGCCGCGGTACGGTTTCGATGAACGCCGGCCTGTCGGCGTCATCGCCAAGCGCCGCTCGCAGACGCTTGATCGCCGCGTTGAGGCTGTGCTCGAAATCGACGAAGGTCCCGTCCGGCCAGAGACGCTGACGCAGTTCGTCGCGAGTGATCACGTCGCCGGGTCGCTCCAGCATGAGCCGGAGAATCTCCAGCGGCTGCTCCTGAAGACGCACGCAGGCGCTGCCACGCCGCAGCTCGCGCGACCTCACGTCCAGTTCGAAGTCTCCGAACCGCAGGATCGCCATACGTTCCATTCCTGACTCTCCCGTACCCGCATCGGTTTGAAAAGAGCGAATCGTGATGTGGGACTGACAATGACGCGCAGGTCACCAACATGTCACCTCAGGTCACCTCGAGAGCATTGAGGCACCTGCTCGCGCATTCCAGGCTTGGCAGCACTGGAGTGCGGTCATGTCTGTTCGTCACATCGCCGTGTTGGTTCTCGTTCCGCTCATCGGCTGGCCATCAACGACGCATGGGGCCGTCACCGCGTGGACGGCCGTTGTCGTCCGCGTGTATGACGCGAACGGCGTCCTGGCCGGGACGAATCGTCGGGCCCTCGACGAAGCGCGCAAAGCACTCGAAGCCGCATCAATCGAGGTGGTCTGGCGGATGTGTCCGGCGAGCCCCTCGTGCGATGCTCCCATGGGGCCTGGCGAGCTCGCCATCCGAATCGTGCGCGCACCGGTGCCGCTGCATCAGACGGCGACAGTGTCGCTGGGCGACGCCCTGATCGACGCACGCACCGGTGCCGGTGTGCTCGCCACCGTGTATAGCGATCGCATCGTGCGACTCGCCGCCAACGCGGGCGTCGACTGCCGCGCACTGCTCGGCCGCGCCATCGCACACGAGCTCGGGCATCTGCTGCTCGCAACCACAACGCACGGACCAGTCGGCCTGATGCGCGCGTACTGGTCGCAAGACGAGGTCCGGCGTGGCCAACCGCGCGACTGGACCTTTGCGCCTACCGAGCTCGCCACGATGCGCCGACGCGCAGAAGCGCTCGAGCGCACTGCGCGGCTCGCTTGGGGTACTCGTTGAAGAATGTCCCTGGTACTTGGTCCTTGGTTCTTGGTCCGTCCTTTGGTTCTTGGTCCGTCCCTGGTCCTTGGTCCGTCCCTGGTCCTTGGTCCGTCCCTGGTCCTTGGTCCGTCCCTGGTCCTTGGTCCGTCCCTCGTCCTTGGTCCATTGTCCGTGGTCCTCGTTGCCACGACGGGAGCGAAAGGACCCATGACGGACCATGAACCACGGACGGACTAAGTACCAAGCACCAAGGACCAAGGACCACTGTTGAATGCCGCCACAACCCAGCCCATAATCGCGCTCCCTGGCCCACAGGAAGGAGCTCGGTCATGAGGACGTCAGTCTGGGCGATCGGTCTTCTCGTCGCGCTGAGCACAACGGTGGCTGCGCAATCGGCGCGCAGCAAAGTGGACATGAACGCGCCGGCGCCGCGGCTCGCCAACGGCAAGCCTGACTTCAGCGGCGTGTGGGCACGTCCCGGCGTGCAGGACATGACGCGGAGCGCCAAGAACGCCAACGGCACGAGCAACGTCGGCGAGCCGAACCCGCTGCCCTTCACGCCATGGGGGCAGGCGCAATGGGACAACTACAACGCGACCAAGAACGGCGACTACGCGGGCAGCTGCATGCCGTTCGGATGGATCCGCTCGTTCACGCCGCACCCGATGCAGATCCTGCAGAACAACGAGAACATCGCCTTCCTGTTCGAGCAGAGCACGATGTTCCAGGTGGTCAACACCGAAGGACTGCCGCATCGGAAGGACTGGCCGCCGACCTGGTTCGGCGACTCGCGCGGTCATTGGGATGGTGATGCGCTCGTCATCGAAGCGGTGAACTTCAACGGCTGGACAAAGCTTGGCACCATCGGTCACCCGATGAGCGATCAAGCGAAGTTGACGATGACGTTCAGGCGGCCGGACATGGGACACATGCAATTCACCTGGGTGCTTGACGATCCGAAAACCTACACGAGGCCGATCGGCAACGAGCGCGTCTTCGTGCTCACGCCGGACGTCGAGCTGATGGAGTATTCGTGCATGGAGGGCAACCTGCAGGCCCTCATCGACGGCGCAATCACGCCGTGGCTGGGATCGAAGGACTCGGACGACAATCAGGTCTACGACGCACAGCACCAGTGGAGCGCCTACGAACTGGGCACCGCCCAGAAGCTGTCGGGAGTGCTCAAGCAGATCAACTTCAACGCCACGATGCCGACCATGACGATCGACGTCGATGGCAAACCGGCGCTGGTCATCCTCGCACCGGCGCCGCGCATGGAGTTCCGCGATCTGACCGAGGACATGCTGAAACCGGGCATGACCATCGGCGTAACAGCCTATCGCAGCAAGGCGCGGCCGGGAGAATTCCGCGCCGAGTCGATCACGGTCGCCAAGCGCACGTTCGATCTGCGGTAGGCAGACGCTGACTTCACTTGAATGACGACACACCCGCCTTCGCCAAGGCTACGGCGCGGCAGGCTTCGGCACTGAGGCACAGAGGGTCACACGCGATCTCACGTGTGTCTGTGGGCCTGCCGGATCGCGGCGCCGTCGGAGCACGACGAGGTACGGATCCGGGCAGACCAAATTGCGTCGTGGTCCCCCTGAAGGCGGACTTTCACCAATGGGTCCGGCTAAAGCCGGACACTACACGGATTCGACGCTACGAGGGAGTTTTACCCCGGCGCAGATCGTCGCCGAGGATGATCGCTTCGGCGATCTCCTTCTTCGACTTCCGCCGCTGGCGGCTCTGACGCTGGATCGTCAGATACGCTTCTTCCTCCGTCAGACCGAGGTCACGCTGCAGGATGCCTTTCGCGCGATCGAGAATCTTGCGTGTCTCGAGCCGCTCCGAGAGCTGCGTGTTCTCGACCTCGAGACGCGCGGTTTCGATCTCGGCGCCAACCAGGAACCCGATCGTCGAGATCAGCTGCATCTCGCGCCGGCTGTGATTGTGCGGCTGCCGATGCTGCAGATTGATGACGCCGACCAGCTTGCCGCGCGACAGCACGGGCACCGAGAGAAACGCTTCGTAGCGATCCTCGGGAAGCTCGTTGAACGTCTGGAATCGCGGATCCTGGAACGCGCGTGTCGCCACGGCGACTGGCTGGCTATGCTCGGCCACCCAACCGGTGATGCCTTCACCGACTCGCAGCTTGAGACGATCCACGACATCGGGATGCGGCGTCTTCGACGCGCGCAACACGAGGGCATCGTCCTCGAGCACGTAGATGAAACAGCTATCGCAGTGGACCAGGGTCGAGACGAGATCGACGACGCGCCCGAGCACGTCGTGCAGAGGATCGGCGG
>DATCXH010000617.1:0-13410 GCA_036565925.1 Vicinamibacterales bacterium | reverse complement strand
GGCTGCCGTAGGTGTTGTCGGTGCCTTGCCACTCGGGACGCCGCGCCTCTTCACCGTCGAGGAAGAGAAGCTCAATGGTCAATTCGTTCTGCCGGCTTTTCAGGACCCGGCCCAACTCGAGGAGCACCGCCGTCGACGAGGCGCCGTCGTTGGCGCCAACGAATCTGAACTCCCGATAGAGCTTCGTGTCGAAGTGGCTGGCCAGCACGAGGCGGTTAGGACTCCGGCCGGGGATCGTCGCGATCACGTTTGCCATCGACACCTCGCCGAGCGGCGTCATGCCGATGAACGGCTGCTCCTTCGCCTCGATGCCAGACGCCTTGAGCTGATCGATGATGTATTTCCGGGTCTCGACAATCGCGGGGGTTCCAGAGGGACGGGGCCCGATGCTCACCTGCTTGCGGAGATGATCCCAGGCCTTCGCACCATCGAAGGCGACTTTCGCTGCGCTCTGCTGAGTCTGGCTTGCCGATGGCGTCATCGCGCTCACCTCCGGTGTCCCGGCGCAACCAGAGACGAATGAACCGAGGAGCAACGTCGACGCACCGGCAAGCAATGCGACTCGCACCGACTATGTCCTTTTACTGAGAGGAACGTAATCTCGCCGCGCCGGGCCGATGTAGACCTGGCGCGGTCTGGCGATCTTCTGCTCCGGATCGAGCAGCATCTCCTCCCACTGCGCGATCCAGCCCGACGTGCGCGGGATCGCGAAGAGCACTGGAAACATCGTGACCGGGAAACCCATCGCCTGATAGATGAGGCCCGAATAGAAGTCGACATTCGGGTACAGCCGGCGCGTGACGAAGTATTCGTCCTCGAGCGCAATGCGTTCGAGCTCGAGCGCGATGTCGAGCAGCGGATTGCGGCCAGTGACCTCGAACACCTGGTCAGCCGTCTTCTTGATGATCTTGGCTCTTGGGTCGTACGACTTGTAGACGCGGTGCCCGAATCCCATCAGGCGTCCTTCGCCCGCTTTCACACGCTTGATGAAGCCTGGAACGTTCTGCACGGTGCCGATCTCGGACAGCATGCGCAGCACCGCTTCGTTGGCACCGCCATGCAGCGGACCGTAGAGCGCGGCGGCAGCGCCGGCCATCGCCGAATACGGGTCCACGTGTGAACTGCCGATGCCACGCATCGCGTTGGTGCTGCAGTTCTGCTCGTGATCGGCGTGCAGGATGAACAACACGTCGAGCGCGCGCTCGAGCACCGGGCTGACCTGGTACTTCAGCTCGGTCATGCGGAAGAGCATGTTCAGGAAGTTGCCGGTGAAACTCAGGTCGTTGTCGGGATAGATATACGGGCGGCCGATGCTGTGACGATAGGCGTAGGCGGCGATGGTCGGCACCTTGGCGATGAGCCGGTGAATCTGCTTCTTGCGTGATTCCTCATCGAAGATCTTCTTTGCGTCCGCGTAGAACGTCGAGAAGGCACCCACCGTGCTCAGGAACACGCTCATCGGATGGGCGTCGTATTGAAAGCCCTCCATCAGCTTCTTGATGTTCTCGTGCAGCATCGTGTGAAGCGTGATCTGCAGGACCCACTCCTTCAGCTGCGCCTCAGTCGGAAGCTGCCCGAAGATGATCAGGTAGGCGGTCTCGAGATACGTGGACTGCTCGGCGAGTTGCTCGATGGGGTAGCCGCGGTACTCGAGGATGCCTTTATCGCCGTCGATGTACGTAATGCGGCTACGGCACGCCGCCGTGTTCATGAATGCAGGGTCGTACGTCGCCAATCCCTGATCGTCCGCTGCGACCTTGAGCTGCCGGAGATCGGTTGCGCGAATGACGCCGTCGGTGATGGGAACTTCGTACTGCTTGCCGGTTCTGTTGTCAGTAATTGTGAGCGTATCGGCCATATGAACGTGAGCGCGTAGGAAAGCCCTTCACTAATCGACGTCTCGCTGCGGGGGATCGGGATCAGCCTCGCTG
Organism: Vicinamibacterales bacterium; assembly: GCA_036565925.1. Classification (GTDB taxonomy): domain Bacteria; phylum Acidobacteriota; class Vicinamibacteria; order Vicinamibacterales; family UBA2999; genus Gp6-AA40. Next base: position 11,479 of record DATCXH010000617.1, on the reverse strand, counting down.
TCGCGATCGGGAACGGTTTCACCAGCGACTTGATATCGTCCATCCGCCCAGCGGGCAAGGTCTTCGTTGCGGCAGCGCTCGCTACAGAACGGCCGCCAGCGCGCATCGACCGGACGGATGCGACACAGGACGCACAGCTGGGCCTCGCCCATCCGAACAATCATAACTCCCAATGACCAAAACCCAACGACAAAGGTGTGGTCTTCAGGCTCTGGTCTGGGCTTTACGCTGAACGCCGTGACTTTTCCGCAGGCGTCACTCTTCGACCGGCGCCGGAGGGTGGTGTCGAACGTCCAGGGCGGACACCATGAAGATCACGTCTTCGGCGATGTTCGTCGCATGATCGCCAATCCGTTCGAGGTGGCGCGACACAAGAATCAGGTCCAGCGACGGTTCGACCGTGCTCTGGTCCTTGAGCATGTAGGTGAGCAAGTCGCGGAACACCTGCGTCTTCAGCGAGTCCAGGCGGTCGTCCTCGTTGAGGACCTGGTGGGCCAGGCGCGTGTCGCGCTTGACGAACGCGTCGAGCGCGTCGCGCAGCATCGCTTGTGCGATGTCGCCCATCTGCGGAATGTCGATCAGCTTCTTGACGGGTGGATGGGCGATGTAACGCGTGCCGGCTTCAGCGATGTTCACCGCCAGGTCGCCCACGCGCTCGAGGTCGGTATTGATCTTCACCGCCGCAACGATTGCGCGAAGGTCGGTGGCCATCGGCTGATGCAGCGCCAGCAGCCGGAAACACCGCCGGTCCACCTCGATGTGCAGTTGATTGACCGGCTCGTCACCGAGAAGCACTTTCTCGAAGAGCGCCGGGTCGCGTGTCACCAGTCCCTGAACCGCTGCGCGCACACGCTCCTCGGCCAGGCCGCCCATTTCGAGCAGACGGCTCTGCAGCGATTCCAGCTCCTCGCGGAAATGCGGTATCTCCCGTTCCACTAACCGAATCTCCCTGTGACGTAGTCTTCAGTGAGCTTTTCGGCTGGAGCCGTGAAGATTTTTTCCGTGCGATCGTACTCGACCAGCCGACCGAGCCAGAAGAACGCGGTGTGGTCCGAGACCCGCGCCGCCTGCTGCATGTTATGCGTGACGATGACGATGGTGTAGGTCTTCTTGAGATCGTAAATGAGTTCTTCGATGCGCTGCGTCGCGATCGGATCGAGCGCCGAGGCGGGTTCGTCCATCAGCAGGATCTCGGGCCGTACGGCGAGCGCGCGCGCGATGCACAGTCGCTGCTGCTGACCACCGGACATCGCCAGTGCGGACTCGTGCAGCCGGTCCTTCACTTCGTCCCACAGGGCCGCCTGTTTCAGGCTTTCTTCGACGCGTCCGGTCAGTTCGGATTTGCTGCCGGCCATCCCGTTGATGCGAAGGCCATAGGCGATGTTCTCGAAAATCGACTTTGGGAACGGGTTCGACTTCTGGAACACCATGCCGACACGTCGGCGAAGCTGCACGACATCCATGCCCGACGTGTAGATGTCCACGTCGTCGATGAGAATCTGTCCGTGAACGCGTGTGCCGGGGATGATGTCGTTCATCCGGTTCAGCGTGCGGAGGAACGTGCTCTTGCCGCAGCCTGAGGGACCGATGAATGCGGTGACGAGATTGGGCGTGATCTTGATCGAGATGTCCTGCAGCGCGCGCTTGTCGCCGTAGTAGAAGTTCAACATCTCGACGTCGATCTTGCACGGCGCGCCGGTCTCGGTCGAATCGTGACGGTTCGACGCCAACTCACCGAGCGACGGCAATGGACGGGACGCAGTGGTGCTCATGCCGCGCCCTTCCTGGCATAGCGATCGCGCAGCCAGATGGCGATGGCGTTGATGGACAACAACAGCATCACGAGCACGAGGATCCCCGCCGCGGCATTGGCGTGAAAGTCGATCTGCGGCCGCGAGACCCAGTTGAAGATCTGGATCGGGAGCACCGTGAAGGGCGACCAGATCGAGTCGGGCGCAAACGTTGCGAACGTGACGGCGCCGGCAATGATGAGCGGCGCAGTTTCTCCGATCGCACGTGAGAGCGCGAGAATCAACCCGGTCAAAATGCCTGGCGCGGCCACCGGCAATACCTGGTGCCAGATCGTCTGCCACTTCGTCGCGCCGAGCGCATACGAGCCCTCGCGCAGTGACCCTGGTACCGCGCGCAGCGCCTCACGCGTCGAGAGGATGACCACGGGTAAGACGAGCAGCGCCAGCGTCGAGGCGCCGGCGAGGACGCTTCGTCCCATTCCCAGCATCCGCACGAACAGTCCGAGGCCGAGCAGACCGTAGATGATCGACGGCACCGCCGCGAGGTTGGTGATGTTCAACTCGATCAGACGCGCGCCGAGACTGCGCCCGCCATACTCTTCGAGATAGATCGCGGCGGCCACACCCACCGGTACCGCCAACACCGTCGTGACGAGAATGATGAAGATGCTGCCGACGAGCGCCGGCCAGATACCGGCCTGCGACGCCCGTCGTGATGGGAAGCTGGTGATGAAGTCCAATGATAGGCGAGCTGCGCCATCGGAGACGATGTCCCAAATCAACGCGCCTAGCGCTCCAAGCGCAACCAGCAACACGATCAGCGCGATGACTTGAAAGGCCACATCAGCAAATCGTCGCCAGGCCAGCGTGCGTGCGGCGGCATTGACGCCGAGTGCGAGAGGAGCAGTCTGGTTCACGCGTACTCCTCGCGGAAGCGCTCGCGCAGCCAGGCGCTCACGAGATTCAATCCGAACGTGCCGATGAACAGCAGCATGCCCACAGCGAAGATCGTCCGGTACTCGATCGTGCCCTGTGGTGTGTCACCGAGGCTGATCTGGACGATGTAGGCGGTCATCGTTTCGACCGGCACCGTCGGATCGAAGGTGAGCCGTGGCTGCTGTCCGGCAGCGATTGCCACGATCATCGTCTCGCCAATCGCGCGCGATACCGCGAGGATGAACGCCGCGGTGATGCCCGAGAATGCGGCCGGCACGACCACGCGCAGGCTGGTCTGCATCCTGGTCGCGCCGAGGGCGTACGAACCCTCGCGCAGCCCCCGTGGCACGCCGCGCATCGCGTCTTCGGAGAGCGACGAGACGAGCGGAAGGATCATGATTCCCATGACAATGCCGGGGCTCAGTGCATTGAAGCCCGAGAGCCCCGGGATGAAACGCTGCAGCGCCGGTGTGACGAAGAGCAGTGCGAAGTAGCCGTACACCACGGTCGGCACACCGGCGAGAATTTCGAGCACCGGTTTCACGACGCGGCGCACACCGTTGCTGGCGTATTCGCTCAGATAGATCGCGCTGAGCAGTCCCATTGGCAGCGCCACCGCCATCGCGATCAACGACACGAGCGTCGTACCTGCGACCAGCGGCAGCACGCCGAAGCGCGGCATCGAGAACAGCGGTGTCCACTCGGTGCCGGTCAGGAATTCGACAATGGGCACTTCACGGAGGAACGCCATCGTCTCGATCGCGAGCACGAGAATGATGCCGATCGTCGTGCCGATCGACAGCAGGGCACTCAGGAAGAGCACCCACTCGATGACGAACTCGAACCGCTTTGAACGACGACGCGGTTCCCGGGCGGGCCCGCGACTCATTGCTCCCTGGTGAGCAGCTGTTCGAGGGTGACGCCGACCTGGGGTCCACCGGAGCCGAACGCGGTGCCGACCTTGCGATCGGCGAAGTGCTTCTTGGCGAGGTCGTAGATTTGTGGCGTCAACTCGACGTAGCCCACCTCGCGCATCAGCCCTTGCGAGTTGAAATAGGACTCCACAAACTTCTGCCCCTCGGGTCGGTCAGCGGCTTTCCGCGCCACGTAGATGAAGAGCGGCCGCGACAAGGGCTGATAGGTGCCGTTGCGTACGGTCTCGGCTGTCGGCAGGATCGCACCGTCCCCGTTTTCCTTCTTGCCATCGTCGACGGGCAGAAGCTTCAGCGCGCTCTTGTTCTGTTCGACGTAGGCGAGCGGGAGGAATCCCAGCGCCGTCTCGTCGCCGCTGACACCCTGGACCAGGACGTTGTCGTCTTCACTGGAGGTGAAGTCGCCGCGGCTCGCTTTGGCTTTGCCGACCGTCGCTTCGGTGAAGTAGTCGAACGTGCCCGAATCGACGCCGGCGCCGAAGAGATGCATCTCGCGATCGGGCCATCCGGGACGCACCTGACTCCACTTGGTGATCTTTCCCTGTGCCTCGGGCGCCCACATCTTCTTCAGCTCGGCGACCGTGATCGAGGAGACCCAGGTATTCTTCGGATTCACGACGACCGCCAAACCGTCGTAGGCAATCGGCAGCTCGATGTACTCGATCCCGGCCTTCTTGCACGCTTCGATTTCGGTCGGGCTGATCGGGCGGGATGCGTCGCTGATGTCGGTTTCGCCGCGGCAGAACTTCTGGAATCCGCCGCCGGTGCCGGAGATGCCGACCGTGACCTTCACGCCCGGGTTGGCCTTTTGGAACTCCTCGGCCACCGCCTCGGTGATCGGAAACACGGTGCTCGACCCGTCAATCTGAATCACGGACGGGGCGGCCGTTGTCTTCGTCGTCTCAGTGCTGGCATTGCTGCCGCCTCCACACGCCGAGACGATGAGCAGAAACAGCGGGAGGACCGAAGTCCAAGCGCGAAGGCGGACGCAGCGTGCAGACGTTGTGGTCACGCCTTCACGCTATCGACTATGAATTTCGCGCCTGTTTCCCCGGTGTTAAATCCGTGTTACAGGCTCCGCCTCGCTTTGGGCTTGGCCGAGACGAGCTTCATGCGGCGTTTCGCTGGGGCAGGTGTGCTGGTAACGACGGCCGGCGGGGCTACGGTCGCTGACTCGAGACGAACCGGCTTGCCGAGCAGCTTCTCGAACGGCTGCAGATGGCGGTTCGTCGCCCACACCTCGAGCTCCGCATCCGTCGCGGTGTGCACCACGAGCAGCACGTCGTCTCCGCGATCGCGCAACTCGAGACCGGTGATCGCTTGCGCATGGCTTCGGTCGAGACTCTCCGCGACGCGCAGAATCGACGACAGCGTGCGTACGGTTTTGCGCAGCGACGAAGAGAGGCTGGCATATTCGTCGTGCGATCGTTTTGGCGTTCCCCGCCTGTGGTAGCGCGCCACGAGCGCGATCACTTCAATCTCGTCCGGATGGAAGCCGCGAAGATCACCGTTCTTGATCAGGTAGTACGAGTGGCGATGATGACGCGCGTAGCTGATCAGTCCGCCAACGTCGTGGAGTAGCGCGGCATATTCAAGCCATTCGCGTTCACGATCGGTCAACCCGTGCACGGCCCGGCTTTGGTCGAACAGTGCGACTGCGAGGCGAATCACCTGCTGAGCATGCTCGGCGTAGTAGTTGCAACGCTCAGCAAGTTCGAGTGCGCTGCGTCGGCGGACATCAGGAATCTTGTCCACCTGCGCGATCTGCCGTCGGTTGCGGCGGATGTAATCGAGGACGAGCCCTTCTCGCAGCGCCAGGTCGCAGAGCGTCAGTTCCTCTGCGCCGAGCCGACGCAGGATGGTGTCGAGGAGAACGGCTCCGGCGACGACGAGATCGGCGCGACGTGGATCGAGGCCCGGCACGGTCAGCCGCTGCGCGGGATTGAGCGCGATGATCTCTTTGCGCAATCGGCGAATCTGTTTCGCCGACACGCGCAGGTTGCGAAGTTCGGCCGGGGTCGTGCCGCGTGCGGCCGTCGCGGCCACCGCGCCAAGACTGAGGATCGTGCCGGACGTGCCGATCACGCGATCGAATCCGATCGAGGTGATCTGATCGCAATGACGGCCGATCTCCGAGAGGATGTGTTTCGTGAGCTTCCGCTCATCGCGGCCCGAGAGAGGATCACTTTGGACGAACCGTTCGGTCAGCCGAATCACGCCGATCTTGAAGCTGCGCGCCGCTTGAATCGCTGTCGCGTTTCCCAGCGTGATTTCGGTGCTGCCGCCGCCAACGTCGATCACTACCGCACGCCCGTTGCCGACATCCACGCCATACACTGCGGCCTGATGGATCAACCGCGCTTCTTCCGTCCCGGTGATGACACGCGGTCGGATACCCGTCTCGCGCTCGATGCGCGCCAGGAACTCTCCGCCGTTACGCGCCTCGCGCGTCGCGCTGGTGGCAGCGGCAAGAATCTCATCGACACGATGCGATTCGGCGAGCCGTTTGAATTTCGAGAGCGCCTGCAGCGCCGCATTCATCGCGTCGGTGGTCAGCGCCTTGCCATCGAGACCACCGGCGCCGAGCCGCACCATGACCTTCTCGCGATCGATGACCTCGAAGGAGAGATCCGCGCGTACTCGCACGACGATCATGTGGACCGAGTTGGTGCCGATGTCGATGGCGGCGATGCGCATGGTCCGACTTATAGTAGGTCGACTCGCGTGAGTCCGTCATGAAGCGCACGAATCCCTCGGAGTTGATCGTCCGTCAGCGTCTGGCCGCGCTCAGCCGGACACTTCCGGGTGCGCAGAAGGGTGACGTGCAGGCCGTCCATCAGGCGCGTGTGGCGACACGCCGCATCCGCGAGGCGCTGCCGCTCGTAGCGCGGGGCCGAACCGGAAAATCGCTCAAGAAATCGGTGCGAAGGTTGACCCGCGCCCTGGGTCCGGTGCGCGAACTGGATGTCGCGCTGATGAACCTCGACCAGCTTCGCAACGCCGGCGACGTCTCCGAAGCGGCCCTTGCCCGCTTGCGTCAGCTAATCACTGAAGAACGGCAGCGTGTTGGCGCGGAGATGGTGCGTCTCATCTCGCAGTTCAGTCTGGCAAGATTTCAGAGGAAAGCGATCGATGCTGCGGCTCGCGGTCCCAAGCCGACCGGCGCCCGTGACCCGCGCCGCATTGCGGTGGCTTTCAGTCGGGCAGCGCGCCGCGCCGAAGGATTGCGCGCCGCCATGGAGAACGCCGCCGGGATCTATCTGCCCGACCGGCTCCATCAAGTGCGGATTGCGGTGAAAAAGCTGCGCTACGCGCTCGAGATCGCCCAGGATCTCAGCGGGTCACGCGCGACGGCGCGCGTCCGAACGCTGAAGCGTGTGCAGGATCTCCTCGGACGGATGCACGATCTCGAGATGCTCATCGCTCGCACGCGAGCCATCCAGAGCCGCGCCGGAGCGCCGAGCTTGAACCTCTCGGCCGACCTCGATCGACTCGTGCGGAGGTTGGAGAACGAGTGCCGCCGGTTACATGTCCGTTACATGAATGAGAGAAAAGCGTTACTTCGCATCTGCGATTATGTGAGCGCGCGCGAGGCGCGCATCAGTAACGCCTCAGCTGCCTAGCGTCAACCCCCATGCCTCCATCTGAGATCTATCTCGTGCGTCACGCCATCGCTGCCGAGCGCGGCGACGACTGGCCCGACGACGCAAAGCGACCGCTGACCGAGCAAGGCATCAGCAAATTCAAGGAAGCCGTGAGCGGATTGAAAGAACTCGATGCCGTTATCGAGGAGATCTTCACCAGCCCGCTGGTTCGCGCCCGACAGACCGCCGATCTGCTCGCCGCCGGTGTCAGCGGCCGTCCTACTGTGAAGCTGCTCGATGCGCTCGGCCCCGGCCACCCACCCGCCACGGTGATGGCGCAGCTGGCCAAGTCGGCCAAACGGCGATGCATCGCACTGGTCGGCCACGAACCCGATCTCGGCGAATTGGCCGCGCATCTGATCGGCGCCCGCCGGCCATTGCCGTTCAAGAAGGGCGGTATCTGCCGGATCGACATGGCCAGTCTGTCGACGAAAGCCGCCGGCACACTCGTGTGGTTCGTCACACCCAAAATCCTGCGGCGGCTGGGTTCATAACCACTCGATTAAGGATTTCTGAGCGGTGATTATTGATTGGTTGTTGATTGGGGATTGTTGATCAGTGATTGCGCTCGGGGTCATTCGAGGCGCTCGGCTCTGAGCCGCACACGAGTCGACATTCACCAATCATCAATCAACAATTCAATCGATAATCCCCGATCAACAATCACTAACTGATTTGGTCGCGGTCATCATCAACCCGATCTCCGGCGCAGGCCGCCGGCCGGATGTGGCCCGCCAGCGTGCCGAACTCGCCACTGCGTTTCTGCATCGCCGCCACGTGGATGGGGAAGTGTTCGTCACCGAGCGCGGCGGACACGCGCGCGAGCTCGCGGTCGCCGCTGTCGCCAGTGGCGTGTCTCTCTGTATCGCCTGGGGCGGCGACGGCACGATCAACGAAGTTGCCTCCGCACTCGCGTTCACGCCTGCAGCACTCGGAATCATTCCAAGCGGCTCCGGGAACGGGTTGTCGCGTGAGCTGAATATTCCCTTCGACTCACATGCGGCATTCGAGATCGCGCTCGGTGGTCACGAACGGGTGATCGATGCTGGCGAGATCGAGGGACGGCTGTTCTTCAATCTTGCTGGCGTTGGTCTCGACGCGCGGATCGCCCACCAATTCGCCGCGACCGGTCTCGTCCGCCGCGGTTTCCGGCGCTATCTGGAAATCGCGAGCAACGAGATCTTCGCGCGTGCCAGGCACGAGTATGCGATCACGGTGGATGGACAGCTGCGTCGATCGCACGTGCTGCTCGTCGCCATTGCCAACGGACGTCAGTATGGCAACGGCGCACTCATCGCGCCGACAGCACGAATCGACGACGGCAAACTCGATGTGGTCGTTGTGGACGACCGATCACCATGGGCCGTGATCAGGCACGCACCAAAACTCTTTCGCGGCCGTCTGGCTGACGTGCCGGGCGTGACGATCTCCACCGCGACACGCATTGAGATCACTGCGAACGAGCCGCTGATCTACCACGTGGATGGCGAGCCGTGCATGGGCGGATCTGGCATTGCCGCATGCATCCGACCAGCTGCACTTCGGGTTCGGGTAAGCAGCCCAGGTGCCTGAAGCGCACCAATGAGCAGCGTCACACAAGATTTACACAACGTTTACAGGCGAAACGTTCGTCCAGGGGTATAGATCCAGGAGAACCCAATGTACAAGCGAACTTTCCGGAAGGCGCATCAGACCCACCGCTTTGTCATCACGAACAGCGACGGCTTCGGTTGGGAGGTCCGCGAAGAGCAGGACAGCCAGGTGATTTCGAGCGTGCGCTACACCGACTGGCATCGCGTGGAACGCGCGCGAATGAACTTCGCGGCGCACGCGCTCAGCCTTGAATTGTCGGGATGGCAAGAATCCTGACGAAGAACTACTCCACGAAGCGATAACCGAGACCCACCACAGTTTCGATCTGACGACCGGCGTTGCCGAGTTTGCCGCGCAAGCGTCCGACATGCACGTCCACTGATCGCGTTTCGACCAGCCGATCGTAGCCCCACACGCGTTCGAGCAAGCGATCTCGCGACAGCACGCGATTCCTGTTCTCGACGAGGTAACGCAACAGCTCGAATTCCCGTCGCGTGAGTCGCACCGGCGCGTTGTCGACACTGACGGACACTGCATCGAAGTCGGCGAGCAGATGCTTGCCCCGATACACGAACGCCTCCGTGGTCGCGGCGCCGTTGCCCGGACCGACGTGACCACGCCGCAGGACGGCACGCACGCGGGCCGCGAGCTCGCGCAGGCTGAATGGTTTCGTGATGTAGTCGTCGGCGCCGACGTCGAGCCCGGTCACGCGATCGCTTTCGCTGGTGCGCGCCGTCAGCATGATGATCGGCACGCGCGCGGTGCTTGCGCGAGCGCGCAAGATCCGGCAGACCTCGAGTCCGCTCAGAACCGGGAGATTGAGATCGAGGACGATCAAATCCGGCGTGCGCTCGTTGACTGCTTTCAGCGCTTCGTCCCCGGTCCCGACGATATGGGCGTCGATATCGCCGCCCTTTTCGAGGCTGTGTTTGATAAGCCCGGCAATGTCGTGTTCGTCATCGACGACGAGGACTTGCGTGCGCGGTTTCGCGGTCACGCGGTTGATGCCAGAGGCGTTGGTACGCGTCGTGTCGGAGATATATGGCACCCCGTACTCCGTTTTCATGGACGTAGACCCGTTTACGGTAGGAAACCCGGGTTTCTGCCTCGTGACGTCGGAGTTAAATCTGAGTTACGGGCCGTCTGTGCGGCGGCAACTCAAGCCCGGCCGGGGTTTGGTAGTATCCACGAGTGACTACCAACCTCCAGGACGAGACCACGGGGCTCGCAGCCAGCCCTGAAACAGCCCAGCGCTGGCTTCCGGCGCTCCTGCTGCTCTTTGTTGGATCGGGCTGCGCAGCCCTCATATATGAAGTTGTCTGGTTTCAGCTGCTGCAGTTGTCCATCGGATCGTCAGCGGTCTCGCTCGGTGTGCTGCTGGGGATTTACATGGGCGGCATGTGCCTTGGCAGTCTGCTGCTGCCGAAGTATCTGAACCCTGAGAACCATCCGCTGCGCGTGTACGCGCTGCTCGAGCTCGGCATCGCCGTCTTCGGCGTCATCGTCCTCTTCGCGGTGCCGATCGTCGGGAACGTATATACGAGGATCGCTGGGACCGGCCAGGTCAGCCTGGTGCTTCGCGCGATTGTCGCGGCGATTTGTCTGCTGCCCCCGACGCTGCTGATGGGCGCGACGCTGCCGGCCATCGCGCGCTGGGTCGAGACAACGCCGAGAGGTGTGTCGTGGCTCGGATATTTCTATGGCGGCAATCTCGCAGGCGCGGTTGCCGGCAGTCTGCTCGCAGGGTTTTATCTGCTGCGTGTGTACGACATGCCAACGGCGACGGGCGCGGCTGTTGGGCTCAACGTCCTGGTCGCGCTGCTCGCGCTGGCGGTTGCGACACGCACGCCGCACACGGTGATCACGGCCACGCCCGGTGATGCACCGCTGGCCGTCACATCCAGTCCTGAGATCTCGAAACTCGTTTACATCGCCATTGCGCTATCGGGCCTCACCGCGCTTGGTTCGGAAGTCGTCTGGACGCGCGTGCTCTCGCTGCTGTTTGGCGCGACGACCTACACGTTCTCGTTGATCCTTGCGGTGTTCCTCGTCGGCCTGGGGATTGGCAGCAGTCTCGGCTCGTCGATGGCGCGCAACCTGAAGAATCCACGGATTGCGCTCGGGTGGTGTCAGCTCGGGTTGTGCGTGTGTCTCGCGTGGGCGGCCTACACGACGAGTGCGTCGCTGCCTTACTGGCCGATCAATCCGTCGATCTCGACCTCGCTCGTCTACAACTTTCAACTCGATCTGATGCGAGCGATCTGGGTGATGTTGCCCGGTGCGATTCTGTGGGGCGCCAGCTTCCCGCTCGCGCTCGCGGCAGTCGCGACGCGAGGGCAGGATTCGGCACGCCTCGTCGGCGGCGTGTATGCAGCCAACACCGTTGGCGCCATCATCGGCGCAACCGTGATCAGTCTCGCGCTGGTGGGCACGATTGGCAGTCAGAAGACGCAGCAGGTGCTCATCGGCATCGCGGCGATGTCGGGTTTGCTGATGCTCATGCCGGCGACGGGAGAAGTGCGGCGGCCGATCGCGTCCACGCCTGTCGTTGTCATCGGTATTGCGCTCATTGCGGGCTTGCTGGCACGTTCGGTGCCGCCGATCCCATGGCTGCTCGTCGCCT
>DATCXH010000714.1:0-7385 GCA_036565925.1 Vicinamibacterales bacterium | reverse complement strand
GCAGCGCTTCAGCACGCGCCGGCCCGCCTTGTGGCGCTGTTACCGGCAACTCGACGAGCCAGGAGCGCGCGGCGAGCGCGGCGACTCCGACGAGCCCAATCACAATTACGCATGCGGCAATTGTTGCGAGCCAACTGCTCGCGGCCCGCGGCGCACGTGGTTGCTCGCGCCGAGAACCGCGCGAGCCTTTCGGGACGGCTTCCGGACTCTGCGCGGGAGGCGAGATGACGTCGAGCCGGTTCAGACGCTGCAGGAAGAGCAAGGCGGTGTCATTCGTACCACCATGTTCAACCGCACGCGTGAGCAGCTCGCGAGCCGTCTGCAAGTCGCCGGTTTCGTACGCCGCTATGCCGGTGTGTGTCAGCTCTTCTGACTCGCGCTGACGTTCGGCCAGCGCACTGCGCGCGCGCTCGATGTAGGCACGCGCCCGGCCGTGACCGCGTTCGAGAAACGCGACGCGCGTCCAGACGTTGATGGCCTGCTCGTAGTTGCCGCCGAAGTAGTGATCGAGTCCGGAGAGAAGGAGTTGCTCAATACGCGCGGCCCGATCGGCCTCGCTCAGTGGAGCCTGGTCTGCTGGATCGGTGCGAAGCGGTTCGGACATCCAATGAAGACTGGCGAGTCGATTATGGGGCAAAGTCCTTCATGGGTCAATGAGTTACCGTAGACTGAAGGCCATGATCGAGTGCGTGCCGAACGTGAGCGAAGGGCGAAGGCCCGAGGTCGTTGCGACGCTGCTTCGTGCGGTGCGATCCGTCGATGGCGTCCGCGTGCTCGATACGTCTTCCGACCCGGCACACAACCGCTCGGTCTTGACGATAGCCGGCGAGGCCGAACCGTTGAAGGCCGCTGTTCTCGCCCTGGTCGGCGCGGCGGTCGAACACATCGATCTACGCACGCACACCGGCGAACATCCACGGCTCGGCGCGGTGGACGTCGTGCCGTTTGTGCCCATCGATGACGCCATGGCCCGGTGCGTCGCGCTGGCTAAGGAGACCGCAGCGGAAGTCGCGGCTCGATTCCAGATCCCGGTCTTCCTCTACGAAGAGGCGGCGTCCTCGCCCGCTCGCCGCAATCTCGAAGACATCAGGCGTGGTGAGTTCGAAGGACTGTCCGCGAAGATGCGGTCACCCGAGTGGGCACCCGATTTCGGTCCAGCGCGCCCTCACCCGGCTGCAGGCGCGATCGTCATTGGTGCGCGCATGCCGCTCATTGCGTTCAACATCAATCTCGCGACCGATCGACTCGATGTGGCAAAGAAGATCGCCAGCGCGATTCGACACAGCTCCGGCGGATTCCGTTTCGTGAAGGCGATGGGCATCGCCCTCGACGATCGCGGCATCGTCCAGGTCTCGATCAATCTCACGAATTTTGAGAAGACGCCGATGCATCGCGTCTTTGATGCCGTGCGGCGCGAGGCGGCGCGTTACGGGGTCGCCGTACTCGAAAGCGAGATTATCGGTCTGACGCCGCAGGCAGCGCTCGTCTCGGCGGCCGAACACTACCTGCAGTTGTCGCGGTTCTCGAACGATCAGATTCTCGAGAACCGCATGCGCGATTAACGCGCGCCGGGCGCCGGCGCGAACGGGCCGACTTCCGGCTTCGGCTGCGTGTTCGCCAGATTCCCAAGCTCCGCCGTGACGCCGCGACGAATCGCAGCGATCTCAGTTCCGGCCTGGAAGCACGTGAAATCCGGGCGCTCGCGCCACGCCAGCGGTCCGCACAAACGCACCTTCGCCGCAAGCGCGGCGTCATGAACGATGTTGATCACGCGTTCGTAGTCGGGCGTGCCCTGCCGATAACCCGAGAAGTTGCCAAGGTCGCCGCTCGCGGCAAAGATCGCCGTCACACCGGGCACCTTCGCAATCGCCGCTGCGTTCTTTAATCCTTCGAGCGTCTCGATCATCAGGATGAGCACGATGTTGTCGTTGGCCGTGTTGCGATAACCGCCGGGCACTCTGCCCCACATCGTCGGCTCGAAGGCCTGTCCACCACCATTACTTCGGCGACCGAGCGGCGGGAAGTAGGTCCAATTGCGCGCTTCGATCGCTTCCTCGACCGTATCGACGGTCGGAACAACAACGACCAACGCTCCCGCATCGACCGCGTGCTGGATCTCGCGCTCCTCCGCTCTCGCGACACGCACACCAGGAACGGCTGCGGCGTACGGGCACGTCCGCCACATCAGCGCTGCCTGATCCCAGTCACGCTGATCGTGCTGCATCTCGGTCCAGATGAAGTCATAGCCCGCCTCGGCCATCGCGCAATACGTCGCGGGATCGGTCGCACTGAAGAGCGTCCCTCCCGTCACCTTGCCGCCCTGCAGCATCTTGAGCTTTACGGGATTCCAGATCTTCGCGCCGGGCGGCGGGTTGAAGGCCGTGCCAAATTTCCAGGTCGCCGGATCAAACGGGCCGGTATTCACGGCATTGGCGGGCGCCGTCAGTAACGATCGGCTGTCCACACCGGCCGGCGCAGCGAGCGGAAAACTCGCTGGTGCCGCGAAATCCTCGGTCGCCTGATTTTGTTGATTGGGCGTCTGATTAGCCGGATTCTGCGTCTGACCTTGCGGCTGGTTCTGCGCCTGCACCAGAGCGCCGATCAGACCAATGACGATGGCGAACATGATCGACGTCGTGCGATTCGGAATCTTCATGGGCAAGCTCCGTTCGAGTGGCGGGCAGTATACCGCCATGAACATCTTCTCAACTGTCTTAGGCATTCAACTTGCGTAGCGGCGCCCGCATGCCTGCCAAATCGAGGGAGGCTGTCCTCGCCGAGGGACGGTCGCTGCTCGTCCTGCTGTCACTTGTCTGTGCGTTCGGCACGACGAGTCCAGCGCAGGCGCAAAGTCAGGCGTCTGTCCGTGAGTTTCGCGCCACCCGCACGACACGTCCGCCAACCATCGACGGACAGCTCAACGAGGAGGTCTGGTCGCAGGCGCAGGTCATGTCGGACTTCACGCAGATCGATCCGGACGAAGGTCAGCCGGCCACCGAACGCACGGAAGTCCGCGTCCTCTACGACGACCACGCCTTGTACGTCGGCGTGCGTCTGTTCGATCACGACACGGTCCATCTCGGCCGGCGCCTATCCACCCGCGACGGCGATGCCGATGCCGATCGCGTCACGCTCTATCTCGACACCATGCACGATCACCTGACCGGAGTGATGTTCCGTGTCAGCGCGTCGAACGTGCAGACCGATGCGGTCCTTTTCAACGACACCTGGGACGACTGGAGCTGGAACGCCGTCTGGGAATCCAACGTGTCCATTGATGACGATGGCTGGTCAGTCGAGCTGCGACTTCCGCTCTCGCAGCTGCGCTTCACGTCCGACGACAAGCAGACCTGGGGCATCAACGTCGAGCGCTACATCCGCCGCCGCAACGAAGGATCGTGGCTGGAGATGGTGCCGAAGAAAGAAACGGGGCGCGCCTCGCGCATGGTGCACCTCACCGGTCTCGATGGACTCAAACCGTCGCGGCGACTGGAGCTGCTGCCGTATACAGCCGGTCGCGCCGAGTACGTCGCGCCGGCCTCCACCGTGAATCCGTTCAACGACGGTTCACGCGTCTTCGCGTCAGCAGGGCTCGACATGAAGTACGGCCTGACCAGCAATCTCACCGTCGATGCGACGGTGAATCCCGACTTCGGACAGGTGGAAGTCGATCCTGCCGTCGTGAATCTCAGCGCGTTCGAAACCTTCTTCGAAGAGAAGCGCGCGTTCTTCCTCGAAGGCGCACAGATCTTCAACAACTTCGGACGCGGCGGCTCCAACGGCAATTGGGGCTTCAACAACTCCGAACCCCAGATCTTCTACTCGCGGCGTATCGGCCGCTCGCCGCAACTCCAACCCGAGGCCGAGTTCGCGGATCCGCCGACGGCAACGACGATCCTCGGCGCCGCGAAGCTGACCGGAAAGACATCGAGAGGATGGAGTATCGGTCTCCTCGAGGCGATTACCAGCACAGAGAAGGCGCCGACGGAGACTGCTTTCGTTCGTGGCGAGGCCGTCGTCGAGCCGATGACCAACTACGCTGTCGTCCGACTGCAGCGCGATATCGGTCGGCGCGCCGGTGTGGGAATGCTGGCAACTGCCGTCAATCGGCGAATCAACACGCCTATCGTGAACGCGACATTACCAGACAACGCGTACGTCGCAGGCGCCGATGGCTATCTGTTCCTGGATGCCGATCGCGAATGGGCGATGAACTTCGCAGCGTCAGGCAGTCGAGTGGATGGTTCCACATCGGCCATCACGAGGTTGCAGCTCGCCCCACAGCGCTATTACCAGCGGCCGGACGCTCTGCACCTGCACCTCGATCCGAACGCGACAAGCCTCAGCGGATTCTCCGGGCGCGTCAGCCTGAACCGCAACAGTGGACTCGTCCAGATCAACACCATGCTCTGGGGCGTCAGCCCGGGATTCGAATCGAACGACCTCGGTTTTCACTCGAACGGCGATCGCGCCGGCGCACATGGCGTGTTGATCTGGCGGAACGTGACGCCGGGCCAGTGGCTCCGCGACCGCACGATCTGGGTGGCCAAGGCATACACGTGGAACTTCGCGCGTGAATTACAGAGCGACGTGATCGGCTCGCAGGGGAGATTCACGTTGGTGAATTACTGGAATGCGGGCGCGGCGATCTTCGCGAACCGCCACGCCCCGGACGATCGACTGACCCGTGGTGGTCCGATGGCGATGAGCCCTCGCGGGTTCGATCTCAACGGCTGGGTCAACACCGACGACCGGAAACGGCTATCGCTCAACATCAATGCCGGGATCAGCGACAACGCTGCAGGCGGGTGGGGACGCAGTCTCGGCGTCACCTTCAACATCAAGCCTTCCGATCGCTTCACGCTCTCGACCGGTCCCGACTGGAACCGGTCCTACGGCTACGCGCAGTACGTTCGATCGGTCGATGATCCGACGGCGACGTCCACCTTCGGCGGTCGCTACGTGTTCGGCGGCATCGATCAATGGCAGTTGACGATGACCACGCGCGCGAATGTGATCTTCTCGCCGCATGCGTCGCTGCAGGTCTATATGCAACCGCTGCTGGCGACTGGCGACTACAGCGGTTTCAAGGAGCTGGCGCAACCACGGACGCATGACTTTCTGCGCTACGGCAC
This sequence comes from Vicinamibacterales bacterium, assembly GCA_036565925.1. Classification (GTDB taxonomy): domain Bacteria; phylum Acidobacteriota; class Vicinamibacteria; order Vicinamibacterales; family UBA2999; genus Gp6-AA40. The sequence continues at coordinate 2,250 of DATCXH010000714.1, read as the reverse complement.
CGACATCGGCTCGTTGTCATTCGAACCAGGGACGCGTATGTATACGGCCGATCCCGATGGTGCGGGCGTGGCCTCGCCATTCACGTTTGAGGATCCCGACTACAACTTCAAATCGCTGCGCTTGAATGCGGTCTTTCGCTGGGAGATGAAGCCCGGCTCGAATTTCTACGTGGTGTGGACGCGGCAGCAACAGGACCTGACCAACCCCGGCCACTTTGCTCCTGCGCGCGACGCTCGTGCGATGTTCACCGCTCCGGGCGACGACATCATCTTGTTCAAGTTGTCCTACTGGCTTGGAAGGTAGTCGACAGCCCGATTACAGGGTTGGTCCGCAAGCCCTGAGTTTGTAACCCTCCACGCCGGCCCGCCGCAGTTTCCAGCAAAAGCCTTGGGCTTTTCGCCGCGATTGATGGCGCAGATCTTGAGCCCTGCGATCGCATGAGTCCGCTGCTGCTGTTCATCGCCGTCGTGTCGGGACTGTACATTCGCAAGCTCACTCCCGAGGAGCGAATCCAGCTCGTCCACAAAACGCTCGAGATGATTCAACGGGCCGGCGGCGCCGGGCGGCGGTTCGTGACGAACACGCCGGAGGGAGGCGACGAGTTCTACACCGCGCTCCGCGAACGAACTCGATGGCCGCTCGTCACCGCCACGATCCTGTTCTTTTACGTGGCGCTCTACGTCCTCATGTTCGTTCGAGGCAGCAGCCTCGAAGGGGAAGAACTCCTACTGCACTGGGGTGGCAGCGTCGGACCACGCACCACCAACGGCGAGTGGTGGCGGCTGGTGACCGCGATGTTCATCCACTGGGGATTCCTCCATCTGATCGCGGACGCCGCCGGAATCTCGCAAATCGGACGCCTGACCGAACGGCTGGTCGGGTCAACGACGTTTGCATTCGTGTTCGTCGCCGCCGGACTGATCGGCGGTCTGCGAGCGTTGTCGGCGCATCCCGTCGCCGTGAACGCGGGCGCATCAGGCGGTGTGTTTGGTATCTATGGACTCCTGCTCGCGACGGGTGCGTGGGGATGGGTCAAGCGCTCGCCGCTGACGATTCCGGTCGGCGTCCTCAAGCGGATGGCGCCAGGCGCAGTGATCTTTCTCCTCTATCACCTCTTTGCGGAAGGCTTCACACCCTCGATGGCCTGGGGTCTGGTCGTCGGACTCGCGTGCGGCGGAATCCTCGCCTTCGGAATCGACGTGGACAAGCCGCCGGTGCGACGACTCTATCCGTCGATGGCGGCCACACTCGCCATCATCGTGCTGTTCGCGGCACCGCTGCGAGGTATGGCGGATGTGACACGAGAACTCCGTGGTGTGATCACCCTCGAGGAACGCACCGCGGCCTCGTACGACGCCGAGGTAGTGCGTTTCAGAAAAGGATGGACGAACGCCGATCAGCTCGCAAATATGGCCGAGGCGATTGCGTCAGACGTTCGAGCGACGCGAGCCTCCCTCTCGACACTTACCAACGTTCCTCCCGAGCACCAGCCGGTCGTCAAGAGCGCATTGGAGTTTTTGCGCCTGCGCGAGGAAAGCTGGACGCTGCGTGTCGAAGGCCTGCGCAACGGTCGTCTGCAGATGCTTCAGCGCGCCGACCGCGCGGAGTCAGAGGCGAAGATGCTTTTTGTTGAAGTGGAAAAGTTGAAAAGTGGAGAAGTGGAAAAGTAAGTAGAAAGTGCAACCGGCTGAATCGCAACAGCCCGATTTCCGAACAAATCCGATGCGTCAGCCACGGGCATGTTAGGTGCACTCATGGCGGCATGCCGCCATGGGATCTGTTTCTCCGGACCCGCCTATTCGCGCTGGCGGTCCGTAAGTTCGTTCGATCGTTGCCGGAGACCGACGAAGCGCGTGAAGCTGGCAATCAACTCCGCCGCGCAGCCAACTCGATGCGTTCGAACTACAGAGCCTGCAGGCGCGGACGAACACGAAAGGAATTTCAATCAAAGCTCGGCATCGTATTCGAAGAGGCGGACGAGTGTGCCGATCACCTCCGGTACCTGAGCGAATCTCGCATTCGTCACGACGGGGCGTTGCTTCAGGAAGCGCGCGAGCTTGCGAGCATCTTTGCCAAAGCCGTCAAAACGGCTCGCGAGAACACTGAGCGAATGAAACAAAACCCAAAGAGCTAGTTGCGTCGAGCCAGCCCATTCTACTTGTCCACTTACTTTTCCACTTTTCCACTTTTCCACTTTTCCACTTTTCCACTTTTTCCACTTTTCCACTTTCGCTGTAGACTGGCCCCTC
>DATCXH010000878.1:0-2578 GCA_036565925.1 Vicinamibacterales bacterium | reverse complement strand
CCGAGTACGTCGAGCCGGCACGTGGCGGCGGAGCCGGCCGCGGTGCGGGTGCCGGCGGTGGCCGCGGCGTCGGTCGCGGGAATAATTAGCGGCGTTCGGTATCGCGCAGTTCGATCCCAAATCCGGGCGGTTGACGTCAGTCACTCCGATCAAACCGCCCAATTCTTCTGGCACGGCCATTGAGAGTCCCGCGCACAATATGCGGCGGGACTCTCGATGCTGACCCAAACCATCCGGAACACGTTCCGCAGCTGGCGCCGCACACCGGTGCTCGCGGTCAGTGCACTGCTGACCTTGTCGTTGGGCGTCGGCTTCAACGCAGCGGTGTTCAGCGTTGTGCATGCTGTTCTGGTCCGACCCCTTCCATATCCCGCATCGGAGCGTCTGGTCGAACTCTTCGAAGTCGAACCGGTACGTGGCGCGCTCCGCGCGTCCGTGCTCAATTACGTGTCGTGGGCCGAACGGACGAAGACGCTCGAGGCCGTCGCCGCATTCAACGGCGTGAACTTCAACGTCGCGGGCGATTCGCAGGCAGAGCGCGTCAACGGTGCCGTGATCACGGCGTCGCTGTTTCGTGTGCTCGCTGTAGCGCCTCTCGCCGGACGTCCGCTGCGTCCCGATGACGAGCGGCCGGGCAGTCGCCGGGTTGCGCTCATCGCGCAGTCATTCTGGCAACGGAGGTACGGCGCCGATCCATCGCTCATCGGCCGGACGGTGCCACTGAATGGAGAGCTCTACGAGATCGTCGGCGTCGTGCCTGATACATTTCGCGACATCGGACGATCTCGAGTGTCAGCGGTGGCGAGTCCACAGATCTTCGTCCCGTTGACGATCGACGCTACTCGCGAGAATCGAGGCAACCGTGTGATGCGAGTCGTTGGACGCTTGCGTCCAGGTGTCTCGATCGGGCAGGCCCGCGATGAGATGCGCGGAATCGCTGCGGCACTTGCTGGCGAATTTCCCGCGAGCAACTTGGGATGGAGGGTCCGAGTGGACTCGGTGTACGACTCGATGCTCGACCAGGGCGTGCGGCCCTCGCTTCTTGCGCTGCTCGGCGCCGTGGCGCTCGTCATGCTCATCGCGTGCGCGAACGTCTCGAATCTGGTACTCGCCAAGGCGATCGGACGTCAGCGTGAGCTGGCCCTGCGTACCGCGCTCGGTGCGGACCCGGGTCGTCTCGTCAGACAATTACTCGCCGAAAGCCTGTGCCTCGCAGCGGTGAGCGGGGTGATCGGCGTAGCGATATCCGTGTTTGCCGTCGAGGTGCTGCGCTCGTGGTTGCCGCCGGCGATGCCGCGTATCGACGAAGTCCGAGTCGACATGGTGGTCCTCGGGTTCGGTCTTCTGCTGTCGTTCGTCAGCGGGATCCTCTTTGGCACGCTGCCCGCCATACGAGTCAGTCGGACGGATCCGTTGCAAGCCCTCACCGGCTCCGCTCGTGGAGTGACGACCGGTTCCTCGCGTGCGCTACGTCAGACGATGGTCGCTGCGCAGGTCGCCCTCGCAACGACGCTGCTCGTCGGAACCGTGCTGCTCCTCCAGAGTTTCGTCAGGCTTCAACAGGTGCCGCTCGGGTTCTCGCCAGATGGTGTCCTGACGGCGAGAGTCGGCTTGCCGCGCGCGAAGTACCCGGAGCCTCCTCGCATCCGAGACTTCTACCAGCGTCTGCTCCAGTCGCTCGACGCCAATGGAGACATTGAGTCAGCGGCGGTTGCGACGAGCGCACCGTTCACATCCGGCGTTCGTCGCGGTGCCGCGGTCGGGGAGCGCACGACAGCTGCCGACGCGTCATCGCTCAGTGTTGCCGAGCACATCGTCAGTGAGGGTTACTTTCAGACACTGGCGATCCCGATCCTTGTCGGACGCGCATTCGATGGGCGAGATGTCGCCGCATCACCATCGGTGGTCGTTATCAACCACGTCACAGCGCGTCAACTGTGGCCACGCGGAAACGCCGTCGGCCAGCAGATCGACATCGACGGCAGGCTGCATGACATCATCGGTGTCTCAGGCGACGTGCGTGGCGACGACGTCCGAGGAACGACAGGTGGTGGACTGGACCGAGAGTCGCCAGCGGCGATCTATCTTTCGGCGACACAATTTCCACAGTCGACGATGACGGTACTGGTGCGCACGATGCGCGCGCCTGCTTCTCTGGCACCCGCACTTCGATCCGCGATCCGTCAGATGGATCCGACGTTGCCTGCAGACCAGGTACGAACACTCGCCGACTGGCTGACTGAGGCGACCGCTCAGCCAAGACTCACGACGCTGCTCGCCGTCGCCTTTGCGGTGATGGCAATGCTGCTTGCAGGGATCGGCATCTATGCCGTTGCTGCCTACGGCGTGGGGCAGCGGAAGCAGGAGATCGGGCTGCGCATCGCCGTCGGTGCGACGCGTGCTCACGTCGTTGCGATGATTCTGAGCAGCGGTGTCACGTCTGCGGGAGTCGGCATGGTGATTGGATTCGCCGGTGCCTTGGCGGTCAACAGGCTGCTCGCCGGATTGTTGTTCGATGTGCGCCCCGAGGATCCGATCGCCTTTGCTTCCGTCGCCGCCATTCTCGGCATCGTCGCCC
>DATCXH010000059.1:0-5863 GCA_036565925.1 Vicinamibacterales bacterium | reverse complement strand
GCGGCGGATACGACGTCGTCGGCCCCGACGGCCGCGAATGGGACATCAAGGTCGGCAAAGAAGCGCAGACCGAGGTCGTGGTGTCGCGCATTCTGTGGGCGCTCGGATATCACCAGCCAAAGGCGTATTACATGACCGGCTGGAAGCTGGCCGGCATGTGGGAAGACGAAGGCGAGCCGGCGCGCTTTCGTCTCGAATCCGATCACGAGACCGACGGCGAATGGGCGTGGCTCGAGAACCCGTTCACCAACACGCGCCCTTTCCGCGCACTCATCGCGATCAATCTCCTGTTGAGCAATTGGGACTTCAAGACCAGCAACAATCGCATTTACGTCACCAAAGGTTCGAATGGTCCGGTTCGACACTACGTCGTCCAGGACCTCGGTGCGTCGTTTGGAAAGCCGCGCCTGGCGCGCTCGAACAAGTTGCTCGCCTTGCTGCCAGGCAAGGTCGGAACGCGCAACGATATCGACGATTTCGAAGACACGAAGTTGATTCGCGAGATCGAAGGGGCGGAGGTCACCCTCGATTACCGTGGTGCCGCGGGTGAGGTTCTCGAATCGATGAACGTCGCCGACGTGATCTGGGCGTGCGAGCTGCTGAACCGTCTGCGCGATGCGCAGTTCGATGACGCCTTTGAAGCTGCGGGGTACGAACCGGCTATCCGCACACGATACATCGCGAAGATTCGCGCCAAGATCAACGAGGGACTTGCCCTGCGTGCGGGTGCAAGACTCTCGACCGAGGGCCAGTAATGAGGTGCCGTCGTTCTTCAGCGTTTGCCGTATCGGTGCGAGTGACCGCCGTCGTTGCGCTGCTCTTCTGGCCGATGGCACCCTTGGCCGCACAGTCAGCGGCGCAGCAGGAACCAGCGGCACAGGCGACGCAAGCGACCGCGCCGAGGCCGGCCGGCGCGCCGTTTGAAACGCAAGAACTGCTCGACGACTTCCGCACCGGACTTGGTCAAGCCGCCGTGCGTCTGCCGATCGCGGCGCTGTTCGGAACCGCGCTCGCGCTTCGGCCGCGTCGCGCGGGGTCGCCGCGCCGCGATGCTGCAGTGATCGAGACGCAGATCGTGCTGTCGATCGTCGGCGCGCTCATCATGCTCGTCGTCGGCGCCAGCCTGGCGCGCGCATTCGGTATTGCGGGCGCTGCCAACCTGATTCGCTATCGCGCCAAGATCGAGGATCCGAAGGACGCGGTGGTGATGTTGTCGGCGCTCGCGGTCGGACTCGCCTCCGGCGTTGGCTTGTTCGGCATCGCCGGCGTTGGTACCGGATTCCTGGTGCTGACGCTGTGGATCATCGAAGGTTTCGAGACCCACGTCCGCACGTTCCTGGTCTCAGTGAAGCTCGGTGAGCGAACGTCGGAACGCCGCGCCTCAGTGGAACGCATCCTGCATCGTGCAAAGACAGTGTTCGAACTACGCACTACGGCCGACGATGAGCTCGTATATCTCGTGAACGCCGGCGGATCGGTGAAAACCGAGGAGCTGTCCGCGGCACTCACCGCGCTGGCTCCGAAGGATGAAAAAACGCAGATCGAGTGGAAGGAAGAGAAGAAGGCTCGCCCCCTCGAGAAAGATGAGGACGAGGAGTGAACCTGATCATCCAACCCGAGGCCGGACTGGCACCGGTCGTCAAGGCGATCAAGCGCGCGCGTAAAACGCTCGACATCGCGATCTTCAGAATCGACCGCGATGAGATCGAAAAAGCGCTTGCTGCTGCCGTACAGCGCGGCGTCCGCGTACGCGTGCTCGTCGCCCACACCAATCGCGGTGGCGAGGGCCGGTTGCGGAAACTCGAATTGCGAATGCTCGAGGCCGGGGTGACCGTCACGCGAACCGGTGACGAGTTCCTCCGCTACCACGGCAAGTACATGATCGCCGACGACATCCTGTCGCTCTTCGCTTTCAACCTCACCGCCGCGGATACGACCAGGAGCCGCAGCTTTGGTGTCTGGACGAAAGACCAGAGCGCGGTGCGCGAGGCGCTCGCCCTGTTCGAAGCCGATTGCTCGCGTCAGCCGTATTCCCCCAATCGACGATCGCCGCTCGTGGTCAGCCCAGAGACGGCACGCGACACGTTGACCGCGTTCATCAAAGGCGCCAAGCGTCAGCTGCTCATCTACGACGTGAACGTCCAGGATCCGGAGTTCATCAAACTGCTCAAGCAGCTGGCCGGGAACGGTGTAGACGTGCGCGTCATCGGCAAGTTCAAGGGAGCCGGTGACGCGATCGGTGTGCGCTCGCTGAAGGACCTGCGCCTGCACGCTCGCGCGATCATTCGCGACGGGGCACGCGCGTTTGTCGGCAGCCAGAGCTTGCGGCGGCCCGAACTCAATCAGCGCCGAGAGGTCGGCGTGGTGATCACCAACGGTGCGGTCGCCAGAAAACTGCGCGATGTCTTCGAAGCCGACTGGCTCGAATCTGCAATCAGCAAAGAAGAGAAGAAGGAAGACAGGAAACTGATCGAGGCCGACATCATCAAGCCGCCGGCGGCTCCTGTCGTGGCTGAGTTCGTGCCGCCCAAATCTCGCCGGCTCGCGTGAGCGCGGCCTCGACGTTCGCCACGATATTCTCCGCCCCGACGTGTCGATGGAATTCGGCCTCGTCCATCAACTGCGCCGGTTGCGGTAGCGCTCCGCACAGAAGGAGCGTTCGTCCCGATGACTCGAGTGCATCGGCGAGATCCTGAATCGCGCGCAAGCCGGTCGCGTCGATCGCTGTCATGTTCCGTAATCGCAGGATCACAATCGGCGCCAGGTCGACCGTGTGCGCGACCGCCGCCAGCTTGTCGGTGGAGCCGAACAGGAACGGTCCCTGGATGCGAAAGATCGTGACGTAGTCGGGAATGTCCTTGTCCTGCAGCGCATGAACGCGTCCGCTGCTGATGTAGTCGGACGTCACACGCGACACCGTCGTCGTCGCTGAAACCCGGCGGATGAAGAGCAGCGCGGCGATGATCATTCCGGCTTCGACGGCCACCGTCAGATCGGCGAGCACCGTGAGCGCAAAGGTGCAGAACCAGACGATGCGATCCGTCCATCCCTGCATCCAGAGTTCGGGAATCTCGCGCCACTCGCCCATGTTGTAGGCAACAACGAGGAGGATTGCCGCCAGCACCGCCATCGGCACGGATGCGGCGAGCGGTGCCGCAAACAACAGGATCAGGAGCAACGTGAGCGCGTGAATCATCCCGGCTACGGGCGTCCTGGCGCCGGACCGGACATTGGTGGCGGTGCGCGCGATAGCCCCGGTCGCCGGAAGTCCGCCGACGAGTGGCGACACGATGTTGGCCACCCCCTGCGCGAACAGCTCCACGTTCGAGTTGTGGAGCGTCTTGCTCATCCGATCCGCCACGACCGCCGACAGCAGCGACTCGATCGCGCCGAGCATGGCGATCGTCAGCGTCGGCGACAGCAGCGTCAGCATGAGATCCGCGCGGAACCGCGGCATGTGGAATTCCGGGAGACCGGCCGGGATGCCGCCAAAGCGGATGCCGATCGTCTCGAGTGGAAGACCGGCGGCTGCGACAACAACCGTCCCGGCGACCAGCGCCACGATATAGCCCGGAACTCGAGGGACCAACCGATTCCAGACGATGATGAGCAGCAACACGCCCGCCGCGACCAGTGTGGTCGGCAACGACGCCGCATCAGCGTTCATCGCGAGTTCGGCCATCCTCGGGACCAGTTCGCCGGGCACCGGTCCCACCAGTGTGATGCCGAAGAAATCCTTGATCTGAGTGCTCGCGATGACGAGCGCAATGCCATTGGTGAAACCGATCACCACCGGGCGCGGAATGAAGCGAACCGCCGTGCCCGATCCGGTCACGCCCATGATGACGAGGACGACGCCCGCCATCATCGTGCACATGAACAAACCGTCGACACCGTACTTGGCGACGATCCCCGACACGACGACGACGAAGGCACCGGTCGGCCCACCGATCTGCACGTACGAGCCACCAAGTGCGGAGATGATGAATCCGGTGGCCACGGCGCAGTAGATGCCGGCCTGCGGCGACATGCCTGACGAGATGGCAAATGCCATCGCCAGCGGCAGTGCCACCAGACCGACGGTGACGCCGGCGATCAGATCCGAAACGAACAGTTGTGGCGTGTACTGACGAAGCGCGAGGACCGACGCAGGAAGAAACCGGCGCGAGCCGGAGCGAGTATGAGGCAATGCGCTGTTACAGGTTTCCCGCTATTGTACCAGCTGCTTCGTCATCGTGATTCAGTAACCGCACAGGCCATTGGGGACGAGGGAAATATTTCGCGGTCCCGCGGTACTGGTGTTCCCCTGCCGGTCGCGCACTTGCAGTGTGACCGCCATCGGCACTGTGCCATCCGAGTTGACGGATCCGCCCGCGAGGAAACTACATGTAGTCGCCGGCGTGAACACGGGCATCCCTTCGGGCTGATTAATCGTCAATTCATTGCCCGCCATCGTCAGCGTCCAGCGGTAGGTCACAAATCCCGTCGAGCGAGAGGCGTCGAACACGCAGTCAATCGCTCCGCTCGCGTCGGTAATGACACAAACATCATCGCCGCGGGATGGCGATACGACTCTGAAGCCTGCGTTGACCCCGGGAGGAGTCACGAGCAGATCTGCCCTCGCGGCGACGCCCAGATACTTGGCCTCGATCACCACCGTTGTCGGGGTTCTGACGGTGGAGGTTTCGATGGTGACGGTGGCTGTTGTCGCACCGGCAGCAATCGAGACATTAGCCGGGACCTTGGCGACGTCGGGATTGTTCGACTCGAGAACGATGATCGCGTTGCCGGTTGGTGCCGGGGCAGTCAGTTTGATGGTTGCGGTCGACTGAGACTGACTCGGCACTGTCGAAGGAGTGAGCGCGATCGACTCGAGAGCGGCCGGGGCGGGCGGAGGCGTTGGTGCTGGAGCCGGGGCGGGCGCAGGTGCGGGAGCTGGCGGTGTTGGCGTTGGCGTTGGTGTGGTTGTCGGATCGTTGCCACACGCAGAAATCGCGATGAGAGCAGCAGCCAGGAGACCGACACTTGGACGGAGACGGCGAGTCACGCAACCCTCCAGCACATCAATATGGGAGCGCAACTCTACAGGGTGCCGAACGCGGAATCAATCACGAATCGTGTGGCTGCCCTAATTCTTGTGAAGGGGACTGTGAAGGGGCCACAGCCAGGCGGCTCCGCGGACACCGCTTGAATCACCGTGCGCGGCACGCACCAGACGAGTGCGAGGACGCGTCTCGGCGACGCCGGCCGCGAACACGTACTCACCCCATAGCTGCGTGACGTTCGCGTAGAGCCGATCGATATTCGACAACCCGCCGCCGAGCACGATCACATCGGGATCGACGATGTTGATGATCGCGGCGAGCGCCCTGGCCATGCGATGTTCGTAGCACGCCATCGACTCGTTGGCGACGGTATCGCCCGATGCGGCCAGCGCGGCGATCTCGATCGCCGACATGCGGCGACCGGAGCGTCGCTCGTGATCGCGGGTCAGACCCGGTCCAGAGAGAAAGGCTTCGACACACCCGTGCTTGCCGCAATAACAAGGCGGCCCCGGAATCTCGTCGCCGCTCGACCACGGCAACGGATTGTGTCCCCACTCCCCCGCGATGCCGTTCGGTCCGGTCAAGACGCGTCCGCCTACGGTGATGCCCGCTCCGGTGCCGGTGCCGACGATCACCGCGAACACGACATCCGCACCAGCGGCCGCGCCGTCGGTCGCTTCCGACACCGCAAGGCAATTGGCGTCATTAGCCATGCGTATTTCGCGGCCCAGGGCATGTTCGAGATCGGTTTTGAGCGGGCGGCCGAGCAGCCACGTCGAATTCGCGTTCTTGACGAGACCAGTGTCCGGAGCAAGCGT